>DORI01000093.1 GCA_003512365.1 Crocinitomicaceae bacterium
AAAGTAGACAAAGCAGAATTTGTGGAAGTTGGTAATAACAGAGAGGTTGGTGTTGAATTGCATTCAGGAAAAAACCGTATCGTTCGCCGCTTGTTTGAAGCTCTTGGTTACAACGTGCTTCGTTTAGACAGGGTGCAATTTGCCGGATTAACAAAAAAAGATTTACCACGCGGAATGTTTCGTCATTTGACAGAACAGGAAGTGGCTTTTCTGAAAATGACAAAATGAAATTTTTAGGATATTTAGTATTTAGTTTACTCCTTTTTTCCTGCGGGAATTCTTCACAAGATGAAAACACTAAGTATTCAGACGTGAGTTTAAATCCCAACGCGGCGTTTTTTTATCCCCTGTCTGATAGTGCGCGCTTTTATGTGTATCGAAACCTTAAAAATGGCCTTGATGAAGAATTTCATAGAGTTTACAAAGTGCAAGATTCTCAAGGGTCACACATCGTTGTTGAACGCTATGCTTCTGATGGTCGTATATTGGAGGCCTTAAATTATAATGTTGACTCACTAGACCTCATGGATCATATGGTTGTCAATGGAAAAAAGGAAAAAGAACAAGCAATTTTATACAAAAATCGTTTATTTCCATTTGATCTATCCCAAGAAGTATTCTTCGCTTCCAAGTTCAGGGGATTGAATGATTCAACTGTAATCTTAAAAGAGATTGTAAGAAAATATAATGGAAAAACCACGATAGAATTTGAAAAAAAGAAGCTTGAAACGTTGGTGTTCAAAGATTACGTCAGATTGACAAACATTGATATTTATCAACGTAAGGAAGAAGAAAGAACAGGTGAAGAAACGGTGTATTTTTCCAAAGGCATTGGACTTACAGAATGGCACAGCCCTTCTAAATCTGTTCATTTTAAATTAGAGAAAATTCTTTCCCAAAAACAATGGGTTCAACTCATGCAAAAATGAAGATAGTTGTTCTTTTAAGTTTCCTACTTTTCGCCTTTCATTCAGAAGGGCAATACAGAAAGTACAACCGAAAAAAGCCAAAAAACTCCATGGCAGAAGGCACAGGCTTTGTCTATTGGGGATACAACAGAAGTGCTTACACAAAGAGCAACATACATTTTGAAGGCAGTGGTTATGACTTTATGCTAAACGGCGTTAAAGCGAAAGATCGCCCGTCTACCAAATTAGCTGAATATGTTAACTTAACCAAACTTACAGTTCCACAATTTAACCTTAGAATTGGGTATAATTTTAAAAATTATTGGAATATCTCCTTGGGGTACGACCATTTAAAATATGTGATGGTTCATGGGCCTACTTATCAAGTGGTGGGAAATACAGACGCGGGATTTAATTCAGATGAACCCTTAAACGGTTATTACACTGGAATAAACACAACCACTGAAGAGGAAGTTTTCCACTATGAAAACAGCAACGGAATGAATTACATTCGCGCCGAATTAAGCAAGGTAAAGAATTTAATAAGAAATCGTGCCGATACCTATACCATGACTTGGCTTTACGGCTTTTCCTCCGGAGTTATACTTTCCTACAATGATTTTACTTATAATGGAACAAAATCAATGGCCACCACCTCTCTTTCGGGAATAGCGGCCTCCTTTCATACCGGAATGCGCTTTGAATTTTGGAAACACGTTTTCCTTCAGGCAAATGCTGGAGGTGGGTATATATTTCAACATTATGTAAAAACGCGTCCCAATGAATACGACACCTTTGCTCGCCAACGTTTCGGATATGTCGAAGGTAATGTTGTGCTTGGCTGTTTGTTTTATATACGGCCTGTTAACGATTGTAATACTTGTCCGCATTGGTAATATGAAGTTTTTGATCGTCGGTTTAGGGAATCCCGGAAGTGAATACGAAGAAACGCGTCATAATATCGGGTTTAAGGTAGTAGATGCGCTGGCAAAAGAATTAGGAGGAACCTTTTCTTTAGACAAAGCAGCCTATAAAACAGAAGTTAAATTCAAAGGCAGAACCTTGGTTCTAATCAAGCCAATTACTTATATGAATCTTTCAGGAAAAGCCGTAAATTATTGGCTTCAAGCAGAAAAAATTAACCTCGAAAGTTTGGTGGTTATAACCGATGACCTCGCCTTGCCTTTTGGCAAACTGCGCATGAAAGGAAAAGGGAGTGATGGTGGCCATAACGGACTGAAAGATATTCAAGCAATTTTAAAAACTCAAGATTACGTGCGGCTGCGCTTCGGTGTAGGAAGTGATTTCGCCAAGGGTAAACAATCAGACTATGTGCTCGGCAATTGGTCAAAGGAAGAAAGTCTTGATTTACCAGGACGTATTGGTGTCGCAACAGAGTTTGTCAAAAGCTTTTCAACTCAAGGCTTAGCACTCACCATGACCAATTGGAACAATAAATAAGTTTCGCAAAAGTCTAACGATAGAAATCGAACATTCCTTCTTACGCAAAAACGGGCGCTCAGGATTCTTTCTTTTTCCTTAGGAAATTAGTGTGCGTTCGCTAAAAATCAACCTCTCCTTCTGCATTAAATGTCATGTTCTTCTGGCCCCATTCAAACATAGCCTCTAAAATTGGCATGATGGTTTCGCCTTTTTCGCTGATGAAATACTCAACTCGCGGCGGGATTTCGGCATAGATTTTCCTGGTAATAAGGCCGTCTTTTTCCAATTCGCGCAATTGCTTGGTGAGCATTTGTTTGCTGATATCGTGAATGCCCTTGTTCAGTAATCCAAATCGATTGATCCCTAGTTGAATAAGAAATAATATGTTGGGTTTCCACTTGCCGCCTATAGTTGAGAGGGTATATTCTATAGGTGAAGCCGATCTTATTTGAATTTTTTCCATTTTTTTACTTTTGTAAGTAATTGAATATCAATAATAGTCATATAAATGTGCCTAGGTAAATATTATATAACTACTTGTGAAATTAAGACTTTATGTGAAATCTTTGGAAAAAAATATGATATGGAAAAAGTAATGAATGTAACAAGCGAAAATTTTAATGAAGTTGTATTGAACTCAAAAGTTCCTGTAATGGTTGGTTTTTATGATAAATTTAGTGCCCCTTGTAAAATACTAGCGCCAAAAATGGAAATACTCGCCGAGGAATTCAACGAAATAATAACAGTCACCAAAATAGATGTGGAATTCAATCAAAATATTGTTATTGATTATTTCGTGAAAAATACCCCAGCTATATTAATTTTTAAGAATGGAGTGGTTTTCGAAAGAATCATTGGAATGAGTTCTATCTCAGAATATAAATTAATGATAAACAGAGCACTGGAAGATTAATGTATTAAAATAATTTAATAGAAAAAAGCTACTTAATGATATGGTTACATATAACAAAAGACTCACGGTTTGAACAGAATCAATTGCATTAAACGAAATATATGTTTAACGGATTAAATATTCAGACAAGACATCTATAAATTGAAAAACCAAGTATAAAATGGAAACAAACAAAAAGAATCAGCTTCAAATTTTAGATTTTTGGGCACCAAAATGCCGTGCATGTGAAAACTTAGGTCTTTTTTTGGATCAGCTTCGGGAAAAATACGGTGATGCATTTGAATTGATAAAAATTAATGCCCGCGAGTATGAGGAAGAAAGACTTAAATTCCGTGTGATGAATGTTCCTACTCTTATCTTTTTAAAAGATGGAGACCTTGTCTTTAGGAACGTAGGTTTTGATAATGATATCAAACAGGTTATTGAGAACGAAATAATGAACCATTTACCACGATAAAGGACTCCTTCAGAATGAGTAATATAAAATGAAAAAGGATATTAGATGCGAAGTTATTGTAATAAGAGGAGAAAGTTATGGAAGGAATATTAAGTGATAAATTGAAAGATGCATACATTAAAAAATGAAATGCAACATGGCAGGATAAACAAGGGTCGAATGGAAAACAGATTTTTTACCACTTACGTCTTTTGGAAAGGTCCTATTACACTGAATAAGGAAACCCGAGACGAGTAAAAACCACAGGTTGTAGATGAAGAAGTTCGGAAATAGAGTTTGTCAACGCATATCTCAGCACTCACCATGACCCATTGGAATAATAAATAAGTTTCGCGGAATCAAATAATAATGGCTGCCCAGTGGGCAGCCATTATTTTAAATTAATTGAAAATTATCTTAAGTCTCTTAATTTGCCCATTGTCTTTTTGAATTCCTCAACCGCAGCACAGTCCTTGATTTCTTCAAAATCTACTTTTGGAAACTTTTTATCACAATGTTTTTGAATTTCTTCAGCTTTATCACTTAGCGGTTTGGTTTTTTCTTCAAGAGCTTTTTTGTCTTCGTCTGACATGTCTGATATTTTTTTACCGTCAATAGCCTCAATCATTTCATTCATTACAATGTTCATAGATTCAACACAACCGCATTCAGAATCAATATCAGACACGTTTATGTCTTCTGCTTTCCCCACAAGAAGTCAATGCTAAAGCTCCTAACACAAACACGCTTAAAAAAAGTTTTTTCATAAAATTTAGTTTAGATTTCGTCAAAGATGGTGATTTCTCATGAATGTAACTCTAAATAGAATCGAATTTTGATAAATATAAAAAGGGTTGTTTGATACAACCCTTAAATTTTCAGATCAAATAATTCTTACAATTCTTCGGCAGGCGATTCTTCTTCCTGTGCAGGGTTTTCCATAGGTTCCTCATTATCAGTAGGAGTTTCCGGTGAATTCACATCTTTTAATGCGTCTTTCATCAACGATGCCATACAATCTGAAACAATTTTTTCTCCTTCTTGGTCACTGGCATTATCAGCTTCTTCAAAGTTCTCGTAATTTTCTTCAAACTTTTTGATTGCACAATCGATCCATTCTTTCATTATTTTGGGGTCTACTCCGCTTTCCCTAATTCCTTTTTCCATTTCTTTTCGAGCCTTCTCTTTATCTTCATCTGACCAAGCTCCTTTTTTACTTCCTCCGCATGATACTAAAAACAATGCAGCCAAAGACATTACAATTAATTTTTTCATATTACAGTATTTTAGATTACCTCAATATTACTCATTTATATGGGCTGGGTAACAGATTAATGAAATTACTTTTCTACAATTTCCTCATGCGTAATTTCGCCACCACTGCTTCCGGTTTTTTGACCGAGGAATAGTAATGTCCCACAAAGAAGAATGGAAATGTAAAGAGTAATATCGGAAAATGGCTTGCGTTTCCAGTTTATCCAGAAAGCGACAGCGGCAAAAACAGCACTCAAATAACTCAATAAAGCAAAGGTTTCCGCTTTCTCCTCGTGTTCATGAATTAAATCGTGATTTCTTCCCAATTCTTCCACAATTTCCTCTGCGCCTTCTCCCGAATTCATCATGAAAAAAGTAAAAATTCCTGAGGCCATCATCATGCCATATGCTATTCTTTTTACGAGGTCGTTCTTGAAAACCAGCCCAAGAATCAGAAGAATTAAGGCAATTAAGGGTAGTAAAATCGGGAAATGATTTAAAGCTAAATGTACATGTGCTGCATTCATAAGTTAAGTTTTGAGAAGTTTACGATTTTCATTAAAATTGGTTTCATAAAATTTGCCTTGCGGACTTGTGCAATTCCACTATTTTTGCACTTAAATGAAACAAACATTTCAATAGTGTAGAGTAGAGGTGTTTTTTAAATAGTTAGGTGATGAAAAGATGGAGAATTAGTGAGCTGTTAGGCCAGGAAGGTCAAGCGTTATTGAACAAAGAAATTGAAGTAAAAGGGTGGGTTCGAGCTTTTCGAAGCAATCGGTTTATCCAACTCAACGATGGTTCGTGTATGGCTTCAATTCAGGCGGTTGTTGATTTTGAAAAATTTGATGAAGCCCTTCTGAAACGCGTCAATACAGCAGCAGCTCTTTCCCTCACAGGTGTTTTGGTCGCCTCTCAAGGAACTGGCCAAGCCATAGAATTACAAGTAAGTGCTATCGAAATTTTGGGAGATGCTCACCCCGACGATGTGCAACGTACCGTGATGCAACCCAAACGTCACAGCCTTGAGTTCTTGCGCGAACAAGCACACCTGCGTTTTCGCACCAACACATTCGGAGCCGTTTTCAGATTAAGACATGCAGTGGCCTATGCCATACATAAGTTTTTTAACGACCGTGGTTTTTATTACCTCCACACACCAATTATTACTGGTTCCGATGCTGAAGGGGCGGGTGAGATGTTTCGCGTTACCACACTTGATGCGAAAAATCCCCCGTTGGATGAATCCGGTGCAGTGGATTACGCTAAGGATTTTTTTGGCAAGGCGGTGAACTTAACGGTTTCTGGACAATTAGAGGCAGAATTGGCAGCCTTAGCTCTTGGTCAGGTCTATACCTTTGGGCCAACGTTTCGCGCGGAAAACTCCAATACCTCTCGTCATTTAGCTGAATTTTGGATGATAGAACCTGAGGTCGCGTTCAACGACCTCAAGGATAACATGGATTTGACAGAGGACTTCTTAAAGTATATTTGCGGGTATGTTCTAGAGAATTGTGCTGAGGACTTAAAGTTTTTAAATGATCGAGACCAACAAGAACAAACTCAAAAGCCACAACACGAAAGGAGCCAATTGTCTTTAATAGACCGTTTGAAGTTTGTGACTGAAAATCCTTTTAAGCGCTTAACCTATACGGAAGCTATAGAGGTGTTGAAAAACTCCAATCACTACAAGAAAAAGAAATTTCAATACGATGTGGAGTGGGGGATTGATTTACAAAGTGAACACGAGCGGTATTTGGTAGAAAAAGAATTTAATTGTCCTGTTATTTTAACGGATTATCCCGCAAAAATCAAAGCGTTCTATATGCGTTTAAATGACGATCAAAAAACGGTCGCGGCAATGGATGTATTATTTCCGGGAATCGGTGAAATTGTGGGAGGCTCCCAACGTGAGGAACGTTATGATATCCTTCACAAGAAATGCGAGGAATTTGGAATTCATCCCCAAGAGCTATGGTGGTACATGGATACACGCAAATTTGGAACTGTTCCTCATGCTGGTTTTGGGCTTGGCTTTGAACGAATGGTGATGTTTGTTACAGGAATGACGAACATTAGAGATGTTATTCCATTCCCACGAACACCTCAGAACGCAGAGTTCTAAGTTTAGCGCACTGCCGATTTTCCGGCAATATAACCCGTGGTCCAGGCTGCTTGAAAATTAAAGCCTCCTGTTATTCCATCAATGTCAAGGACTTCACCGGCAACGTGTAATCCGGGATATTTTTTTACTTCCATACGGTGAACATCAACTTCCATCATACTGATACCTCCGGCTGTAACAAACTCTTCTTTAAATGTTGTTTTCCCCTTTACAGAATAGCGGTCTTGTAATAGAACGGTGAGTAATTTGTTTTCATTTTTGGTTCCAAAATCCTTCCAACGCATCATAGTAGGAACACCTGCCTTTTCTATTAAAAACTCCCATAAGCGCTGCGTTAAAGGTAGGCCAGAATAATTCACCATCATTTTATTTTCATTACTTACCTTCATGTTTTTAAAATGCCCTCTAAGTGATTCTTCACTTTTTTCTGGAAGCCAATTGACAAGAATATTGAATATGTATTCGTTTTCATGTAGAACGCGAGCTCCCCATGCAGAAAGTAGCAAAATAGCGGGGCCACTCATTCCCCAATGGGTAATAAGTAAAGGTCCTGCCGCTTGAAGTTTGGTGCCTTCAATCTTTACGTGTGCTGGATTAATAACCGTTCCCATGAGTTTGCAAATGGGATTATTCGGCATATTGAAGGTGAATAATGAAGGAACAGGATCTACTATTTCAAGACCTAGACTTGAAAGCCAATCCAGTCCACTTTTCTTTGGTTGTCCTCCGGTGGTAATTATGACGCGATCGAATTTAACTTGCTCATTGTTTACGGTTAATATGTACTCTTCTCGCTCCTTTGTTATAGCGGTTACGCCACTAGATGTCTGGATGCTAATGCCGAGTCTTTTTGTTTCGCTTAAAAAACAATCAATGATGGTCTGTGAATCATTAGAAAGAGGAAAAATACATCCGTCAGGATAAGTTTTCATTTTAATACCTCGTTTTTCAAACCAACGTAAAGTGTCTGTTACGTGGAATTGTTGAAAGGCTTTTTTTAAGTAGTTTCCTCCTCTGGGATAAAAGGTTGCGAGCGTGAATGGGTCTTTACAGTCATGCGTTACGTTACAGCGTCCGCCTCCTGAAACCTTAACTTTTGCAAGTAATTTTGTAGATTTCTCAAAAATAATAACTTCTGCCTTAGGGTTGTTTTCTTTGGCCGTGATTGCGGAAAAGAAACCGGCGGCTCCACCTCCTATGATGGCAACTTTTATTTTCACATTACAAAGGTTAACATTTTCATTGACTATTTCGCCAAGTTTTTTGACTCAAGTCAGCAACCTAAAAAGCCAACATTTTCTATACCTTTGCACCACAAATTTTCCGGATGTCTCAAAAATATAAAGAATACAAAGGGCTTAATTTACCGCAGGTAGCAGATGAGCTTTTAGTGAAATGGAAACAAGAAAACATTTTCAAAAAGTCAATTGACTCTAGGGAAGGAAACCCATCCTTTGTTTTTTTTGAAGGCCCTCCGTCAGCCAATGGATTACCGGGAATACACCACGTAATGGCCCGTGCCATAAAGGATATTTTTTGTCGTTATCAAACGCTGCAGGGCAAGCAAGTAAAGAGAAAAGCAGGTTGGGATACGCATGGGCTACCGGTAGAATTAGGCGTAGAAAAAGAACTTGGCATAACAAAAGAGGATATTGGAACGAAAATCTCCATCGACGAATACAATGAGGCTTGCAAGAAAGCTGTGATGAAGTATACGGATATTTGGAACGATTTAACGGAAAAAATGGGTTACTGGGTCGACATGGATCATCCTTATGTGACGTACGAGCCGAAATACATGGAATCCGTTTGGTGGCTATTATCACAATTATACGACAAGAATTTACTTTATAAGGGTTACACTATTCAACCGTATTCTCCAAAAGCGGGAACCGGTTTGTCATCTCATGAGCTCAATCAGCCGGGTTGTTACAAAGATGTGAAAGACACAACAGTGGTGGCGATGTTTAGAATTTCGAATTCAAATGCTGTCACCCTCCTTAATCCCCCCTCAAGGGAGGAAACAGCTCCCCCCGTTGAAGGGGGATTGAGGTCTGAC
>DORI01000133.1 GCA_003512365.1 Crocinitomicaceae bacterium
GACAAACTCCAGGACTAGCTGCCAACGACGTAGTTACTGTATAGGTCTGAGTGATGGGTAAGTTCCCGTTATTCAATAATGTAACCGATGGATTAGAAACAGTAGGGTCAGATAAGCCCGTTGATGGAGACCATGAATAGACATAATTAGGATTTGAAGTTGTTCCAATAGTTGAATTTTGACCTGTACAAAAGGAAGAACTTGCTCCGGCATTTGATGTCGCCTGATCGGTATAAATAATAGCATTCCTAATCGAATGTTGATCTGTTGAACCACCTGTGGATCCAGTGAATCCCATATATCCTGAAAAATTTACTGGGAAATTGGCTGTAAGGTATTGAGTATTATTTATAAAAACAGTTACGGCTCCATTGACATAAGTAATTTTTACTGGTTGGTATGAATTACTCCTTATGAAATTTAGATTGTTACTTGAATTTGTGAGTTTCACGATTCCAGCAATACATTCATTATATCCTACTCCACTGTATATCTGAATTTCTGGGTTTACTCCACAACCATTATCCCATGTATCCAATATTATTTTTAAACCATTAGCAGTAGCAGGTATTCCAACACCACCGCCGCTAACAAAACCTGTGGGAGGAACATCTAAAAAACAAAACGCCAAGCCGTCAGCAGCACTTCCACCCCAAATTCTGTAATCAAATTCGACCGTCCATTTAGAACAAATAAGTGGGTTGATTGGTGTTCCATAAAAAACCCCGCCACTTTGATTTCCTGATGCATTAGTCAAGATTAATTCATTTGGATTTGCATCAACATCACCGCCTGTATCGCCAACATAAGCATTCCCTGATAAATTCCAACCTGCGGTATTTAAATTTGGTGATCCATTTAATTGTGCAAAAACAAAAGTTTGTGCAAAAAAATGATCTTGTCTTAGCAAAAAATAAATAAACAGCAGAAAAAATGAAAACAAGCGCATGATAAGATTAAGACGTTTTTAACACGATTTAGTTGCTAAATTTATATAAATTTATTGTAATTGATAATATCTTAGTGTAATTTTGACACATTATAAAGCGACATGAGTAAAAAAAACAAGAATATAGAAGAATTTGATTCCTTTCATATTGTGGTATTTGGAGGTGATGGAGATTTAGCGCTAAGAAAAATATACCCTGCCCTTTTTCATAGGCATCAGGATGGTCAATTTTCAAAAGATTTTAAAATAATCGCAATTACGCGAAAGGAACCAAATAAAACTTTGTTCTCTAGAGAGTTAATTAAATTCTTAAAAGTTTCGGAAGGCGACCAAACAAAAGTGGAGGAAATAGAAAAATTCGCAAATCAAATTGAACTTATCCAAGTAGAGAATCAGGAAGCCAAAAGTTACGTTCACTTGTCGAAAGTCCTGAACGAAAACCCTCACTATCAGCATATCTATTATTTTTCTACTCCTTCAAGTGCCTTTGGTCCAATTGCCAGAGCGCTAAAAGATTCAGGTTTAGTAAATGAGAAAAGTAAGGTTGTGATAGAGAAACCTTTAGGTCATAGTTTATCCTCATCAAATGCTATAAATGAAGAGATATCAGAAGCGTTTAAAGAACATCAAATCTACCGCATTGACCATTACTTAGGCAAGGAAACTGTTCAAAATTTAATGGTATTGCGCTTTGCCAACAATCTATTTGAAAGAGCATGGGATTCAGAACATATTGAAAATATTCAAATTACTGTTGCAGAAAGTTTAGGTGTTGAAAAACGTGCCGCCTATTATGACAATAGCGGAGCCTTACTCGACATGGTTCAAAATCACTTACTTCAACTTCTTTGCTTAGTTGCCATGGAACCACCATCTGTTCTTGAGGCGGATGAGGTTCGAAATGAAAAATTAAAAGTACTTCGTTCTCTCCGACCTTTGACTAAAAAATCAGTGCAAACAGACACTGTTAAAGGTCAATATACGCGTGGAACAATAAAAGGAGAACAAGTGAATTCATATTTAGAAGATATTGAGAAATATCAATCAAAAACAGAAACATTTGTCGCTATCAAGGCTTATGTGGATAATTGGCGTTGGAAGAATGTGCCTTTTTATCTAAGAACAGGTAAGCGTATGATCAAACGCTATTCTGAAATTGTTATAAATTTCAAGGAGGTTCGTCACAATATTTTTCCATCAAAAGAGAAACTTAACAACAACAAACTAATAATTCGACTACAACCAGAGGAAAGAATAGAACTTGTTCAAATGACAAAAGTTCCAGGTCCAGGTGGATATCGTTACAAACCCGTAGCACTAAAACTTGATTATAGTGATTCGTTTAAAGATAGATTTCCTGAGGCCTATGAGCGCTTAATTATTGATGTAATTCGAGGAAATCAAACCTTATTTATGCGTCAAGACGAACTTCAGGCTGCATGGACTTGGATTGAATCGGTTACCGAGAGTTGGAAATCTGTGAATCAGGCCAATATATTGTACGAAGCAGGATCTTGGGGACCAGGAGATCTTATTTTAGGAGAAGACGAAAGTTGGATTACCAAAACATGGAAAGAACAATGATTCAAGAAGTATCGGATAAAAAAATATTTCTAGAACAGATAACAGAAGATTTCATTTCGACTGTAAAATCTGCAATTGAGAAAAAAGGAGAGGCGAAAATTCTACTCTCTGGAGGGTCTAGCCCAATAGAATTATATGAAAAGTGGTCTAAGTTGGATTTACCTTGGCATGCTATACAAATGGGACTTGTGGATGAGCGTTTTGTGGATCCAACAGATGAAAATTCTAATGAACTATTGATCAACACTCATTTACTTAAAAACAAAGCTGCTAATGCCTCATTTTTGGGTATGGTTTTTCAAACAGCTGATATTATTTCAAATTTGAATTCATTGGAAAATAAGTATGTACATTATTTTCAATCGGATTATCTGTTGCTTGGAATGGGTGAAGACGGTCATACTGCCTCTATTTTTCCTAATGACATCAATTCTGATCTTTCCTTTGAAACAGAAATGTTAACTGCAATAACCAACGCACCAAAGTATCCATACAAACGCCTCACATGTACTCCAAAAATGATTAAAAGTAGTTCACATGTAGTGCTTATAATTTCCGGAGAAAAAAAGCGCAATGTATTTGAAGAGGCTGAAAAAAAACACTTACCAATTGCAAAAATTAATGCATACATTCATAAAACTTTCATTTTAGTATGAACAAAAGAATAACCGAAATAACGCAACGTATAGTCGAAAGGAGTAGAGAAACGAGAACTGCCTTTTTAAATCAATTACAGAGCGCAAAAGATTCAGATGTATCAAGACATAAAATGCATTGTGGGAATCTCGCGCATGCGTTCGCTGGATGTGAACAAAACGACAAGGAGAAACTTGCGGAAAATGTTGCGAAAAACATCGGGATTATTACTGCATACAATGACATGCTTTCCGCCCATAAAGTATACGAAAACTATCCGGAAAAATTAAGGTCTTGTGCTCGGGAATTTGGAGCTATTGCTCAGGTAGCAGGAGCTGTGCCTGCAATGTGTGATGGCGTAACCCAAGGACAACCTGGAATGGAATTATCTCTTTTCAGCAGAGATGTTATAGCCATGTCTACTGCCGTAGGCCTTTCTCATAGTATGTTTGATGGAATTTTATGTTTAGGGATTTGCGATAAGATAGTTCCTGGGTTATTAATTGGCGCCTTACGATTTGGACACCTTCCAACAGTTTTTGTTCCCGGAGGCCCTATGCCAAGTGGAATCAGCAATGAGGAGAAAGCAAGAATTCGTCAAGAATTTGCTGAGGGAAAAATTGGCAGAGCAGAATTGTTGAAAGGAGAATCCGATTCTTATCATTCGCCAGGAACGTGTACTTTTTACGGAACTGCCAACAGCAATCAAATGCTCATGGAAATCATGGGACTTCACCTACCAGGTTCGAGTTTTGTGAATCCAGGTACTCCACTTCGAGATGCACTCAATCGGGAAGCGGTAAAAACAGTTCAAGAAAATGCCAAATTAGGCTTAGAACGCTCTGTAGGAATAATTTTGAATGAAAAAGTAATTGTTAATGGAATCATTGGATTACTGGCAACAGGTGGATCTACGAATCATACCATTCATTTGATTGCTATTGCACGAGCTGCTGGAATTATCATTAATTGGGACGATATGTCCGATCTTTCAGATGTAATTCCCCTACTTACGCGCATGTATCCCAATGGTGCTGCGGATGTAAACCATTTTCATGCTAGCGGTGGAATGGGCTTTGTCATGCATACATTACTTGAAAATGGACTGTTACACGAGGATGTCATGACCATTATTGGAAAAGGCTTAAGCGCTTACACAAAAGAACCATTTTTACAAAATGGCGAACTCGTTTGGAGAGAAGGCTCGAAAGATAGCCTAAACAGTTCCATTATTCGTCCAGTATCGGATCCGTTTTCAAAAGATGGTGGCATTAAAATTTTAAAAGGAAACATAGGAAGATCGGTAATAAAAACCGCTGCCGTGTCAGATGAACATTTAATCGTAGAAGCTCCAGCCATAGTATTCAACGAGCAAGAAGATTTGCTAATTGCATTCAAGGAAGGTGAACTAAATAAAGATTTTATTGCCGTGCTACCTTTTCAAGGTCCAAAACAAAATGGAATGCCAGAACTTCATCAATTAACCCCAACGCTAACTGTTTTGCAGAAAAAAGGGTTTAACGTTGCTCTTGTAACTGATGGTAGAATGTCCGGAGCTTCAGGAAAGGTTCCTGCAGCAATTCACTTGACTCCAGAAGCTCATGATGGAGGAGCCATTGCAAAAATTCAAACCGGAGATTTACTAAGACTTGACGCTAAAAAGGGAGAATTGATTTGTTTGACTAATAATTTCGATAGTAGAACTCCGAGCACTAAGTCAAATTTCGCCATTCATTACGGAAGAGAATTATTTGTGAACGCTAGAAAATTAGTTTCTTCTAGTGAAGAAGGAGCTAGTTTTATTCTTTAGTAGCGGTAAGTAACGAAATTAACACCGAAGTCGCCAAAACACCTACTACAATCAAAAGCGATAATGTTGAACCAACATGGTAAATTGGAGCAAACACCATTTTACATCCTATAAATGTCAAAATAATGGCTAAACCATATTTAAGTATAGAGAATTTATCAATTGAATTGGCCAATAAAAAATACATTGATCGCAATCCAAGTATTGCGAAAATATTGGACATATAAAGTATAAAAGGATCGTCAGGTGCTATTGCGAAGATGGCAGGTATTGAGTCTATCGCGAAAATTAAATCTGTAGATTCTACAACGGCTAAGACCAGCAATAAACG
>DORI01000169.1:0-1223 GCA_003512365.1 Crocinitomicaceae bacterium
ATTATCATGCCGCGCGACTTTGTGGTTATGCTGAATACATTCATGAGTTCGTCAGGTATTGCTCAAATTTCCGACGAAGTGGCAACTTCCATTCCGTTCAAGTTAAGAATTTCCGGTCCAAAAGGAGAAGAATGGTTAAACGCACGAATAATTGGTTTTACAAACGAAATTTCAGCCTTACTTGTGCCGATGGAATTTATGAATTACGCTAATTTAAAGTATGGAGAAAATCAAGATGGAAAGATCACTCAAGTGATAATAAAAGGAAAAGAAGGACAATTTGGAAGTCTAGAAAAATATTTAAATGAAAAAGGTTTAGAACCTAAAAAAGCACAAATGATTGTTGGTAGGTTAAAAAGTATCATTTCTATGCTCATTTTCATAATACTAGTTGTCTCTATTGTTGCAGTAATTAGTTCGGTGCTTGTTTTACTGCAGTATATGCACTTATTGCTTTCTCAAAATAGATACGAAGTGAAAACACTTTTGAGAATTGGTTACTCTCCATATTATATCGCCCGTCTTTTTGTTCAATATTTCTCGATTGTTTTTGCAGTTTCGTTGATAGCTGCATTTGGATTGTTTTTTATTCTCAAATGGTGGATTAATAAAACACTCCAAATTGGTGGTATATACTTGAATGAGGATCTTAGTGTTATAGCTGTTATCATCTTACCCATCAGTTTTCTCCTTTTTGTTGGTATAGGAACTCTTTCTGCAAGGAAGAATGTTATGCAGTTGTTCAATAAATAGGTTAAAGAAATGTTAATAATAAGTAAGGAAATAAAANNTCGATATTCGTAATTGTAAATTTGCAACATGAAAAGAATACAAGTCTTGTTATTGTTAGTTTGTCTAGTGAATCTAGCCAATGCACAGAAAATTAGAATTAAAGTGCTCGGTCAAAAAGATACTACCGTCCATCTAATTAAATATTATGGTCAAAAGTTATATTACGCTGATACTGCGGAGATGAAGAACGGTGAAGTGATTTTCGATGGAAAAAAGCAGGTTCCCGGAATTGTCGGTCTGTTGCTTCCTGGACAAAAGTATTTCGAGTTTATTTACAACAACGAGGAAGTTCAACTAGAAACTTCTGCTCCTGACTTCATGAAAAACATGAAGGTGAAGAAGTCTGAAGAAAATCGCGTATTTGTACCCTATGTAAACTACATTACAGAAAAGAAGGTAGAGGTGAACAAGCTTTCTGAAGAAAGAAATAA
>DORI01000169.1:1268-7568 GCA_003512365.1 Crocinitomicaceae bacterium
CTTATCAAAAAAACCTAATCCCCACGCATTCCTCGAAAATGGTAGGTCGTATTGTTAAAATGTCAATGGAAGTTGAAATTCCCGAAAGCCCAAAAGATAAAGATGGAAAAGAAATTGATCCTGAATTTAAGTTTAACTATTACAGAGGTCATTATTGGGATAATGTTGACTTAAAATTCGATGCGCTTGTGAATAATCCAGTTTTTCACAACAAACTCGAATTCTATTTTGGAAAGAACATGATGATACAACATTGGGATACTGTAATTCGCTATGCTTTCGACTTTTGCGATAGGTTAGATCAGAAATCTAAAATGTTTGAATACTGCGTGGGTTGGATAACTTCAACCTACGGAAAAAGTGAAATAATGGGAATGGATAAGGTCTACTTGTACATGGTGAACCGTTATTATTGTACCAAGAATGCTGAAGGGAAATCACCTGCGTTCTGGGTTGCAGAAGATAAACTAAAAGAATTGTGTGACAACATAGAAAACAAACTAAATCTTGTGGTAGGAGTAAGGCCACCTAATTTGATACTTAAAGATACAACAGATAGCAAGTGGCAAGATTTTTACAGCTTAAATGCAGAATATACCATTTTATATTTTTGGGATCCGGAATGTGGACACTGTAAGAAAACAACACCGAAATTAAATGAGTTGTATTTGAAAAAATTGAAAGCTCGTAACGTAGAGGTATTCGCTATTGGGAAGGCTATCGGGAAAGATTTTGAAGGTTGGAAAAAGTTTATCAGGGAAAATAAGTTGGAATTTATAAATGTGGCGGTTACAGATAAATTATATGAATTAGCTAAAAAAGACCCGAATAGTCTTGTGCCTGTTCCTGGTGATCCACGAAAGAAACCGACAACTTTAGAATCCTTGAATTATCAAACCACATATGATATTTTTAGTACGCCAGTTGTGTATATTTTAGACAAAGACAAAAAGATTATTGCAAAGCGTGTGAGTATTTCACAGATTGAAGATATGTTAGATCACCTTCAAAACAAAAAAGACGAGCCAAAATTGTTCCCTCCTGATAAAGAAGAGGATGAGCAGATGCAACAAAAACATTAGTATGCAGTCTTTTAAATTATTGGTTGATCAGCACCATTCATTTCTAATTACCACACACAAATCTCCGGATGGAGATGCAATAGGAAGCGCAACTGCTTGTTATTTCTTTTTAAAGAAAATGGGAAAGAATCCCATGGTGTTATTGCCGGATGAACCATCAGAAGGTCTGCTTCCGTTTTTGAGTGGTGTGAGTTATAAAGTTTTCGAGAATTGTAGCGTAAACGAAATCCAAGAGATGATTAGTATGGATGCTTCCATACATATGGATTACAACGATCCCTCTCGTGTTGGCTCTGAGATGAGTTTAATTTTTGAACAACTGAAGGGGCCTTCGATAATGATTGACCATCATCCAAATCCTTCGACTTTTACAGATTATAGTATTTCGAAGGTTGAGGCGTCTTCAACAGCCGAACTTTTTTATGAAGTATTAGAGCGCAACGATTTGTCTAGTAATGTAGACCTTCATTGCGCACGCGGTATTTATTTAGGAATACTCACAGATACAGGTTCTTTTCGTTTTCCTTCTGTCACAGCGTTTACGCACCACGTGCTTGAAAAATTACTTCAATTAGGTTTAGATCATGTTGAGATTCATGAAGCGATTTATGACGATAACAGTTTAAATCGACTTCAATTGAGGGGTTTTGCGATTGCTGAACGTTTGGAGATTTTGCCAGATATGCCAATTGGAGTAATTGCGCTAAGCAGGGAAGATCTCAGGCGATTTAATTACAAAAAAGGGGACACTGAAGGTCTAGTAAATGTAATCTTATCAATAAAAGGAATCCAGATTGCACTTTTCGCAATTGAAAAAGAAGACGGTGTTAAATTGTCGTTTCGTTCGAAAGGGAACTATTTTGTGAATGATTTTTCTTCACGAAATTTCAATGGTGGAGGTCATAAATATGCAGCTGGGGGAGAGTCTAAAGAAAGTTTGGATGTAACTATTTCACGTTTCAAGTCGTTAGTAAACGAGTTGATATGAATAATCGAATAGTTTTTTTTGTTCTCATTAACTTGTTTTTGTTTTCTTGTCGTCCTGACAAAAAAGAAAATGAAAAATCAAATCATTATTGGGGGAATGAACATTCAGTTGATTTTAATCGTGAGGTAAATGAGCGCGAACAATTAGAAATTTCGGCCTTTATTAAGCATCATCATTACTTAAAAATGGACACCACTGATTCGGGGCTTCGGTATATGATTTACAAAAAGAGTGAAGGTGCAAAGGTAAAAAGTGGAAATGAAGTTTCGGTAAGATTAAAAATCGAAAGATTAGACGGAACAGTTTGTTATCAAACTGATACCATATCTGG
Organism: Crocinitomicaceae bacterium; assembly: GCA_003512365.1. Lineage (GTDB taxonomy): Bacteria > Bacteroidota > Bacteroidia > Flavobacteriales_D > Crocinitomicaceae > UBA952. The sequence goes on from DORI01000169.1 coordinate 3,670, forward strand.
CTTTGAGCTTATTAAGATAGGTAAAAGTGAGGTTGAATCCGGAATACAAGAAGGTATTAAACTTATGAGAGTGGGTGAGGAAGCTAAGTTTATTTTGCCCAGTTATCTAGGTCATGGTTTGTTAGGGGATCGATATACCATTCCTCCTCAGGCAATACTTTATATTGATGTTAAATTATTAGAAATAAAATGATAAAATCAATTTCGCTTTTCACTACTTTTTTGTTTGCTTTAGCTTCTTGTGTGCAAAAAGAAGATAAAACTGAAGATATCCTTAAGGCAGTAAATAACAATAAGGAAACAAAAAAAGTAACTGCTGACACTTCATCTTTTGGTGATAGTAAAGAGAATTTAAAAACTTTTGAAAAAGGAAAAGTTGTTTCGCGCAAATCTTTATCAAATGGAATTCAAATAAAATGGATTCACAACGCAGATGGCAGAGCGATTCNNGATTCAAGATGGAGAAATGGTTTTGATCGAATACCGATTAGCACTTCCTGATGGAAAGATTGTTGATGGAAATCATCGAGCGAATCTTCCTTTTTTTCCATTCGTTGTAGGGTATAATCTTCAAACGTTGGGTTGGGATATTGCGTTTAAGGAATTATCGATTGGAGATTTTGCTAAAATTGAATTGCCTTCTGCTTTCGCATACGGAAACAAAGGACTTGGTAATGTAATTGCAGCAAANNTATATGTAAAAGTTTATTCTTTCGTAGAGCCAGGTGTAAATGAAAATGGTATCAAGTCCTGGTTAATAAAAGATGGTCAAACATCTGACCTCGATAAAACACAAGATAAACAGTTTTTTCTTCAAATGACTGCATCAACGAAAAGCACTTCAAATGTAATTAATACCTACTACAACAATACACCTATGCGCTATATTCCTGGTCAAAATGCGCTTGTGCCGGGTCTTCGTAAAGTGTTAAAGAATGCTAAAGTTGGTGAGCGTTATTTAGTACTTCTTGATGCGTCACAGGCTTATGGTAAATATGGTTTTGCAAATAAAGTAAAGCCTAATGAATCTGTACTTTTCAACGTTGAAATAGATGACGTAAGAGCAATTTGATTTTTTAGTAACTTTGAAATCCACAAAAAAATTGTCTGTGCCGTTTAAAACCTTATTGGTTCTTTTTTTTATAAATCTGTCTTTTGTTCGTGCTCAAAAATGCATTGATACGATTGAAACGAGTGTAGGAAAAATTTTGATTTTTTCTAATCAAACTTGGAAATTGTTTGATGAAAATAAATTTGATGGCATCATGAACAAACGCGTACATGAATTTATGACACAAAACCAAGATTTTACTTACAATTTAAATTGGAACAACAACTCATATCTTTCTGGTGTTCGCAATGATTTGGGGCAAATGAAAGATTCAGTTTGGGTGTATTTAAATAGTGGTGAAAGTAGTGAATATTACCCGCCGGTACCGGGAATTGTAACTTCCACCTATAAATATAGAAACGGCCGTTATCACACAGGGATGGATTTAGATTTGGAAACTGGAGATACAGTTTATGCGGCATGGTCAGGAAAAGTGAGGTATGCAAAATACAACGAAGGGGGGTATGGGAATTTAGTGGTGCTCCGACATCCGAATAGTTTTGAAACCTACTATGGTCATTTAAGTAAATTTCTTGTTTATCCAAATCAGGAAGTAAAGGCTGGTGATCCGATTGCATTAGGAGGAAATACAGGGCATTCCTTTGGTTCTCATCTACATTTTGAAGTTAGGTTCTATGATGCGACCTTAAACCCAGAGGAAATTATAGATTTTCGTGCTAAGAAATTAAAAAAAGACAGCCTGCTTGTTCACAAAGGATTATTTCGTGCAGGTGCTAAACCAAGCGATCACTATTATTCAGGGAATAAACCAGAAATAGCAAAAGGAAACATTATTAATGATTCTGAAATAAAAGAAGAACAATTAGTAGTAAAGCCAAAGCCTGTAGTCAAGTCCTCTCAAGCTAAATATTATCAGGTGAGATCAGGAGATACACTTTCTTCAATTGCAAGAAAACACAATACGACCGTATCGCAATTGTGTCNNAAAAACAACGAGTGTATTACAAGTTGGTAAAAGTTTGAGAGTGAAATGAAAAAGATTATAGGCATTGTAATATTGTTATCAATAAGTATTTCGTGTTCGGAATATTCGAAAATTGTCAAAGGAGATAACTACCAATTGAAGTTTGAAACTGCCAATAACCTTTACGAAAAGAAAGACTTTGATCGTTGTATTGTGCTGTACGAGCAGATTTACCAACATTCACCGCGAACAGGCGAGGGGGAGCTGGCTTATTATCGTTTGGCTAAATCGTACTTTGAAACCGAAGATTTTTACATGGCTGAATATTATTTTGACTCGTATTTGTCTCGTTTTCCTTTCAGTCCTAAAGTTGAAGAATCTATGTTTATGAAGGCTTTGTGTAGCGTTCGAAATTCACCGAGTTATTATTTAGACCAAGGTGAAACAGATAAAGCCATTAATAATGTTCAAGAGTTTGTTAATAGATATCCAACAAGTAAATTAGTAGATACATGTAATTTAATCATTGATGAATTAAGATATAAAATAGAACGAAAAGATTTTGAGGAGGTGCGTCTTTATGCGAAAACTGAAAACTATCGAGCTGCGGTTACTTCAGCGGAAATATTTTCTTCTAAATATAGTCGTTCTAAATTCCTTGAAGAAAACGGTTACTTGCTTGTTAAAAATTCAATTTTGTTAGCCCAAAATAGTGTGGAGAGTAAAAAACAAGAAAGAATTGAAAAAACTAAGGAAAGATTCCTTAACTTTGCCTTCCAATTCAAAAATTCGCGCTATATCAACGAGTTGAATAACCTAATGGAGCGAATGGAAAAAGGCGAAAAGATTAAATAAGAAAAAGTATATGAGCATTAAAAACACAGCCGCAGAAAAAACAACCGTAACAAGAGACACCATTTTATTGGAAGAAAAAACGGGAAATATTTACGAAGCATTGGTGGCCATTTCCAAAAGATCTAACCAAATTAGTGTAGAACTTAAGGAAGAACTGACTCAAAAACTACAAGAGTTTGCATCTACTACAGATAATTTAGAGGAAATTTTTGAAAACAGAGAACAAATTGAAATTTCTAAGCATTATGAGCGAATGGCAAAACCAACTGCTATTGCTACTCAAGAGTTATTAGAAGATAAAATTTACGTTCGTCATCCAGAGACAGACAAGTAATGCTTGGTAAGCGGATCCTTCTTGGAATTACAGGAGGTATTGCAGCTTATAAAATTGCTTACCTTATAAGAATATTTAAAAGTAAAGGGGCAGAAGTCAGATGTGTAATGACTCCTGCCTCTTCTGATTTTATAAGCCCTCTGGTTGTTAGTACACTTTCCGAAAATCCAGTAGTAATCGAATTCTGGAATAAAGAAACAGGGATTTGGAATAACCATGTAGAACTTGCTTTATGGGCAGATCTGTTTTTAGTAGCACCAGCAACAGCTAATTCAATTGCAAAAATGGCTTCTGGGCTTTGCGATAATTTACTTTTAGCAACATATTTTTCGATGAAAGCTAAGACAGTTATTGCGCCTGCAATGGATCTTGATATGTATCAACATCACACTTTAAAACGAAATCTCACTCAATTAATAACAGACGGAGTTATAGTTATACCTGCAACCTCTGGAAAATTAGCAAGTGGTTTGGAGGGGCAAGGAAGAATGGAAGAACCTGAAAATATTGCTAAATATGTTGAGGAAGCGCTTAGTTTGAATGCGCAAATAGGAAAAAAACTTCTCATTACTGCAGGTCCCACGTATGAAAAAATAGATCCTGTAAGGTATATCGGTAATTTCTCTAGTGGTAAAATGGGATTTGAATTAGCCGAAAAAGCGTTGTTGAAGGGG
>DORI01000116.1 GCA_003512365.1 Crocinitomicaceae bacterium
TTATTTCCTTTTTAATTTCATCAATCGCAAGTTCTCGTTGATCTACTCCAACCTCAGTAGCAATGATGAATACACCAGTATCTTTAAGCTCTTGAATCATGCAGCCGATGCCGTAAGTGTAACCTTTGTCTTCCCTTATGTTTTTCATTAACCTACTTCCAAAATAATCTCCTAGAATGGTACACAAGATTGTAAAGCCAATAAAATCAGGGTGATGCTTGTTGATACAAATTTTCCCAATTCGAATTGCCGTTTGAAGCGCATTTTTTCTTGGTAGGTGAAGTCTAATTTTCTTATTTTCGAATTTATTGATATTTGTTTTTCTCCGGAGCGCACAAATTGGTTTTACCAAGGATAGAATTTGGCTAAATTGCGATTCATTTATTGCGCTGATTACATGAATTCTCGACAATCCTTGGAGGAAATTAGTGCTAAAGAAGTTTTCAATTTTTTCAGCAGAAATCTTATTGAAATCTTGCGTTTTTGTTAACCTGCTCAATCTTGTGCCGTCGAAAACGAGCTTTTGAAAATTTCGCTGAGCAAGTACGCCTACTCGCTCAAGATTTATATCGAATTTTTGTTTTTTTTCGTCTAAAATTAGCTTCAATTCTCTTTCAAGACACCCCATATTGTTTAATGCCTCGATGAATGTAGTTAGTACATTTACAAGATTCTCTTTTAAAGCATATAAATGAACAATGCAATGATAATGTGTTACTTCAACATCAAAATAGGCACCGTAAAAATCTAATTTTTCATGAATATTTTGTGACGAAAGCTTTTCATTTCCAGTAAGAAGCATTGCTGCAGTTATAGATGCTACAACTGGTTGCGTATACACACTTCCAGCATCGAAATACAAGTCAATTCTCGAAGTTTCATTAGGAACATTATTGAGCCAAAAAGCATTACAAAATTTACTCAATTTTATCACCTTTGGGGATTCAAATTTTATGTGATAGTTCTCACTTATTTTCGGGGGTGTTTTCCGATCTTTTACGTTTGCTAAACCGCTAATTTTTTCTATCATCTTCCTAAGATTTGTTTATTCGCAACATGGAACAATTCGTCTTTTTTAAACATTTTTTTGCAAAGGAAAGGACATGTTTTGTTTGAATTTGGTCATAAATTCCGAATTCCTCATTAATACCGTTTGCATCACCTAAAAGTTCAAAATAACTTAAATTCATGGCTCTATTCAGTAATCCCTGTTCTTGAAAAGCTTTTGACGTTTTTAGTTTGTTTTTTACGGATTTTAATTCGTTTTGTGTTATCCCAATTTCGAGAAATTCCGATACTGTTGACCAAAAATTACGTTCAAATTTTTCGAAAGATGTTCCATCTGAAAGTTTACCAGATATTACAAATAATCCGGCATCCATTGAACCGAGAATATAACATGAAATTTCATTTACCAATTGAAGCTCTTGCTGCAGTCTTATGTACAGTAATGATGATTTCTCTCTACCAAGAATATCACTAAGAATGTCAGCTAAATAATAATCAGGATTTTTACGTTCAGGCATTTTAAACGCAAAATAGAAAGCATTCGCGGGAACATTTCGTATTATATTTTTTTCTCTAAAAACTGTTTGCTTTGGCTCAGATTTGAGAATTCTAGGTATTTTTTTTCCTGAAGGAATGGCTCCAAACCAATACGTAACCTTCTCTTTTATTTCTTCAAGACTAAAATTTCCGGCAATACATAAAATGGCGTTCGAAGGGCAATAATGAGCTTTAAAAAATGCCTTAACATCATCCATTGTCGCATCTTCAATATGCGCAATGTTTTTGCCAATGGTTGCCCATTTGTATGGGTGTATCGTGTAAGCTAATGGCCGAAGTTCGAGCCAAACATCACCGTACGGCTGATTCAAATAGCGTTGTTTAAATTCTTCTATTACTACGCTTCTTTGTACCTCTAAACTCTTTGAAGTTAAAGCTAAAGATAACATTCTGTCGCTTTCTAGCCACAAGGCTGTGTCTATGTTTTGAGCGGGTAAGACATCGTAATAATTTGTAATATCGTTACTTGTAAAAGCATTATTTTCACCACCCGCTTTTTGCAACTCAGTGTCAAAGTCCGGAATATTTACAGAACCACCGAACATTAGGTGTTCAAATAGGTGAGCGAAACCTGTTTTTGTTTCTTCCTCATCTCTTGCTCCAACGTCGTAAAGTACATTTACAACTGCCATTGGAGTAGTTGAATCTGGGTGAAAAATAACTTTTAACCCATTCGGTAATTCGAAGCGTTCAAACTTAATCATACAAAGGTAAATTTAGCGCAATTTTGTTCTTTTCGTGCGATTTCAAATTCGTGAATGATTTCTTGAAGTACGTCTGCAGCAGGTTTTATTTCATTTATTAGACTGGAAATCTGTCCGATCTCAAGTTCACCATCAACAAGGTTTCCTTCAAACATTCCTTTTTTTGCTCTTCCTTTACCTAATAATTCTTTTAATTCATTGATGGAAGCGTCATTTTTATATGCCTCTTGAACTTTTTCAAAAAACTCATTTTTCAAAAGCCGAACAGGTGTTAGTTCTTTAAGTGTTAAAAGGGTATCGCCTTCAATAGATTCTACCACATAGTCTTTGAAATTTTGATGTGCACTAGATTCCGGAGTAGCCACAAAACGACTTCCAATTTGAACGCCGTCTGCTCCCAAATTCATGGCGGCAAGCATTCCACGACCCGTACCGATTCCACCTGCAGCAATTAAAGGTATTGAGATTTCCTTTGCTACTTTAGGAATCAAACACATGGTTGTAGTTTCGTCTCTTCCGTTATGGCCACCAGCTTCAAAACCCTCTGCCACAATAGCGTCTACCCCTGCTTCTTGTGCCTTTAGTGCAAATTTTACACTCGAAACAACATGTACCACTGTTATTCGTTCTTTTTTAAGAATTGATGTCCACGTTTTTGGGTTTCCGGCCGATGTAAAAACAATTGGTACCTTATACTTGATTATTGTTTCAATATGCTTGTCAATATCTGGGTAGAGCATGGGAAGATTTACAGCAAATGGTTTATATGTAGCTTGTTTGCACTTGACAATATGTTCTTCTAAAATATTTGGATACATTGAACCTGAGCCAATTATCCCCAGACCACCAGCGTTGGAAACTGCAGAAGCAAGTTCCCATCCCGAGCACCAAATCATGCCGGCTTGAATAATTGGAAATGGAATGTTAAAAAGTTCAACTATTCTGTTTTTCATAACCTATTTTGTTTTTAAAATTAAGTAAATATTTACTAAAATTGATTTTCTAAAAACAGTATTTTTTAGTATTTTCGTAGAAATTTGAGGAAATGTTTTTTTACCGTTCTGTGTTTTTGATATCCCTATTTTTTTCATTTAATTTCACATTATCGCAGGATTTAAATCAACTTAATAAGAAATCACATGAGGATCATGTATTGATTGAGAATAAAGGTCAATGGCCAAGCCCTGTCCTATTCAAATCAAAAATATCTTTTGGAAATATTTGGGTTCAACAACATAAAATACTTTTTCATCTACAGGATTTTTCGAGGTTGTTTGAATTACATCAAAAACCCGAAGATTCAGAAGAAACTATTTTTGGAAAACAAACATTGGTTCACCTCAACTTTCCCTCTTCAAACGAAGTAACAAGAATTGAAAAACACATTCGTTCTGAGGCATATTTCAATTACTTTATTGGAAATGATTCGTCCAAATGGGCCAGTGATGTTCATGGTTACTCAGAAATAACCATGAATGAATTTTATAAGGGAATAGATTTAAAATTGATTTCACAACACGAAGGATTTAAGTACGAATTTCACCTTAAACCTAAAACAGATCCAAATTTGATATTTTTTAATTATGGAGGAGTAAAAAATGTAAAAGTTTCAAGGAATGGAAATCTAATAATTGAAACCGAACTCGGGAAAATCGTTGAACAAAAGCCATTTTCCTATCAAATTATCAATGGTAAAATTAAAGAGGTTACAAATACATTTGTAATTAGAGATAACCAAGTATCATTTAAATTAGGCAAATATGATCTTACCAAAGAACTAATTATTGATCCAATTTTAGTTTTTGCTACGTATAGCGGTTCTGTTACAGATAATTTCGGTATGACCGCTACTTATGGCTATGATGGAACTGCCTTTTCGGCAGGTACAATTTATGGAAATCAATATCCTACTCCAGATCCGTTGGCATGGAACGTAAATTCAAATATTACAATTCCAAGTACAAATGTAGCCACAACAGATGCCTTCATCTCAAAGTATTCAGCGGATGGATCATCCATGTTATGGACGACATTCATCGGAGGGGGTGACAATACCCAAGGAACTGAAACGGCTCATTCCTTAATTTGTGATCAAAGCAACAATATCTACTTGTATGGGGTGACCTCTTCATTGGATTTCCCTGTCCAAGGTGGATTTCAGACAGTTCATAATGGTGGGTCTAATTTAACTGTTGCTTTCAATGGAACTAATTTTGGAACTGCTGGAACGGATATTTTTGTTGCTAAATTTAGTGCAAACGGCCAATCATTGCTTGGGTCAACCTATATTGGAGGATCTGCAAACGATGGAGTGAATTATAAAGTAACTTCTGGCTCTTATAATACTGTTGCAGCGTATGATTCTTTGTCTATGAATTACGGAGATCAATTTCGTGGTGAAATAATGTTGGATCAGGAAGGAAACTGCATTGTTGCCTCTTGTACGAGGTCCAATAATTTTCCTGTAATGAATCCATTTCAATCTTCAAATGCCGGACAATTGGATGGTGTTATTTTCAAAATGTCCCCCAACTTAAACAACTTGATTTGGTCAAGTTATTTTGGTGGCTCAAATAATGATGCTTGTTATTCTGTAAAAGTTGATTCTAGTTCAAATATTATATTTGCCGGTGGAACTAGCTCCAATAATTTACCTTTTACTAGTGCTGGACTAAGTCCAATATATAATGGTGGTAAAACTGATGGGTTTGTCGTTAAAATTAATGCCTCCGGAACAACTGTTGTGAATGCCACTTACCTTGGAACAACCAATTATGACCAAGCTTTTTTTGTAGAGATAGATAGAAACGATAATGTTTTTGTTTTAGGTCAGTCCATTGGTGGTTCATTTCCTGTTATTAATGCAAATTTTGTAAATCCTGGTAGTAGCCAATTCATAATAAAACTTAATCCAACATTAAATCAAAATCTGAATTCTACTGTTTTTGGAAATGGGTCGCCGTCAATCAACATTTCCCCAGCTGCTTTTTTAGTTGATATATGCGGAAATATGTATGTATCAGGATGGGGAGCGAATATTCTGCAGGGAGTTCCACTATCTGGTATGCCCGTTACACAGGATGCTTTTCAACTAACACCTCCGAATGGGTTTGATTTTTATCTTTTAGTTATTAAAAAAGATTTCGAAGACACACTATTTGCTTCCTATATCGGAGGGGCTTCTGCTTCAGAACACGTGGATGGAGGAACGTCTCGTTTTGATAAAAATGGAATTGTTTATCAATCCGTTTGCGGTGGATGTGGTGGTTTTTCTGATTTTCCAACCTCTTCAGGAGCGTGGTCATCACAAAATCTCAGTTCGAACTGTAATAATTTGATTTTTAAATTTGATTTCCAATTAATTCCTCAAGCAGAATTTATCGTAGGTAATAATTTAGGTTGTGCTAGTTTTACTGTAGATTTTGAAAATTTTTCTACTGATTCAGATTCTTATTTGTGGGATTTTGGTAATGGGGATACCTCTTCAACAATATTCAACCCAACCATAGTTTATGATTTGCCTGGAGTTTATAATGTTAATTTATATGTAACCGATAGTATTTGCTTAGTAACAGATACTGCTCAAATAACAATTACCGTTTTGGAAGATATTCAATTGAGTACTTCAAACGATGTGGAATTATGCTCTCCTGTGGAATTATCACTTGTTGCAAATAGTTTTGGAACTGCGTCTTACTTTATTTGGTCTTCATCTCCAGATTTTACGGATACATTGAATGCTTTTTTAATAGATTCAGTATTGAATATCACCCCTTCTGGACCGACAACATATTATGTACTTGCTGGTAATCCTGGTTGTTATAAGATTGATAGCATAATTGTCGATTTTATTGGTTCTTCAGTGGTTTTAGAAGGAAATACTGAGCTTTGTTTAGGTGAGAACACCGTTTTGATTGCCACTAATTCAAATCCGAATATTTCATTTAATTACACATGGCAACCCACCTCTATTATTGTTGGACCATTAACTCTGGATTCTGTACAAATTAATCCTCCAAATAGTCAATATGTATATTTATCTGCTTCTTCTTCAAATGGATGTATTGTAAATGATTCTATTTTTGTCAATATTTCTTTTATCGACCCGTCATTGGTTTTAGCCAATGCTTCACCAAATATTACAACTGTAGGAAGCACGGTGACCTTATATGGTTCTCCTTCGGGGTTAGATTCCTATTTGTGGTCTCCTGCAAATGGGCTTTCAGATCCGACGATGCAGCAAACGAATGCGGTTGTGAATCAGAATACAATATATACACTTACAGTCACTGATGGAGCTTGTACACGATCAGATACTACAGAGGTTAAAATATATGAAGTTATCTGTGAAGACCCTTATGTTTTCATTCCAAATGCGTTTTCCCCTAATGGAGATAATGAGAATGATGTCCTTTATGTTCGTGGAATTTGGATAGAGAAAATGATTTTCCGAATTTTTGATCGTTGGGGAGAATTAGTATTTGAATCCACTGACGTTGCGAATGGTTGGGATGGAACATTTAGAGGAAAAAAACTAGAGCCTGATGTGTATGACTTTTATTTGGATGTCACGTGTATTGGAGGATTAAAATCAATTACGAAAGGAAATGTAACATTAATGAAATAGCAATGAAAAAAGTAATAACCCCTAAATCAGAGAAATTTTTAGAAAATTATCTTAATAATCCAAGTCCGACGGGATTTGAATCCGGAGGTCAAAAGTTATGGCTCGAGTACATTAAACCATATATAGACGATTATTTAGTAGATAATTACGGTTCTGTGGCTGGAATTGTAAATCCAGGTAAAGAATATCGAGTAGTGATTGAAGCACATGCCGATGAGATTTCTTGGTTTGTGCATTACATTACAAAAGATGGGTTTATTTATTTAAGACGAAACGGTGGTTCTGATCATATGATTGCTCCTTCGAAAAGAGTTCTAATTCATACCGAAAAAGGCCCGGTTAAAGCAGTATTTGGTTGGCCTGCAATTCATATGCGTCATACCAAGGAAGAAACGCCGAGTATGAAAAATATATTCTTGGATTGCGGATGTTCTTCAAAAGAAGAGGTGGAAAAGCTAGGGATACATGTTGGATGTGTAGCTACATTTGAGGATGAATTCTTGATTTTGAATAAAAACAAGTATGTAGGACGAGCGCTTGATAACCGCGTTGGAGGTTTTATGATTGCCGAAGTAGCACGTCTTCTAAAGGAAAGTAAAACTGAATTACCATATTCTTTATACATTGTAAATGCTGTTCAAGAAGAAATCGGTTTACGAGGTGCTGAAATGATTGCTCATCGAATAAAACCCGATGTTGCGTTAATCACGGATGTATGCCATGATACCGCGACTCCAATGGTTGATAAAATTGAAAATGGCGATCAGCAATCCGGAAAAGGTCCCGTACTAACTTACGGTCCTGCAGTTCAAAATAATTTTCTGAAACAAATCATAAAGGCTGCAGATAAAAATAAAATTCCTTTTCAACGCGCTGCGGTTTCTCGATCTACTGGCACCGACACAGATGCTTTCGCTTATTCGAATGAGGGTGTAACAAGTGCGTTAATTTCATTGCCTCTTCGTTACATGCATACAACTGTTGAAATGGTTCAGAAAGACGATGTTGAAAATTGTATCCGTTTGATTTTCGAAACCTTGAAAACGATAAAAGCTGGACAGGATTTTAGGTATTTGAAGTAATAATGCGTTTTTATTTTTACATAATTCTTGAGTTATTATTTACTTCTTGTACGAAGGAAAAGACACCGTTTCAAAGTGAAAAATTTGATATTCAAATAATTTCTGTTGATAGCACAAGGCGGATTTGTTCAATTGACCATTTGGTATTACATCCTTCTGGTTGTGGAAATGTGCTTAGTCCTACAGATTCATTGGATATAGACTCCCTAGATTTAGATGGAAACGGATTAATTGAATCATATATTTATGCGAAATCTTGGTACAATTTCATCAGTGCGAGCTATCCTTGTGCAAATTATAATCATTCAATAGTGATTTCTGGTACAAACACGGATATTCAATTTTCCAAAATTCAACCTTATAATCAAGTTAAATTATTTGAAGAGACGGCATTGGTTGATTCATCAAGTACTTGGGATTATAGTGTTGTTTTATCATTATCCGTTCAGCAGGCTCCTTTTTCTTGTTATTTTGATGGGACTCATTACATAGGTTATAGAATGAAAAATATAGAAGGTTACTCATATGGCTGGATAAAAGTAAGGTCAGATTCATTTGGAGTAAGATTAGTAGATGCTGCTTTGAATAGAACCTTAGATATGGGAATTCCTGCAGGAAGAAAAATCAATTAATCACTTTAGGACAATTGAAATTGAATCAGGAAGTGTAATCACATCGCCTGCAATTAACTTTGCTCTACGTCGCGATTCAACCTGACTATTGCGAATCACTTCACCTGAATCTACTATGTGTTTCGCGTGACCTCCTGTTTCAGCAATACCAAGCGCTTTGAGAAGCGCCATCAATTCGATGTAATCCCCTTCGATTTTAAACTCCTCCACTTTATTTTCCTTTAAGTTCCATTGCTTTTAACGTATTCATCATTAACGAAGCTATCGTCATGGGTCCAACACCACCTGGAACGGGAGAAATATAACTTGTTTTAGGTGCAACATCTTCAAAATTCACATCACCTGCTAAACGCCAACCTTTGATTTTAGTAGCATCATCAATTCGAGTTGTACCAACATCGATTACTACCGCTCCATCCTTTACCATATCTGAAGTGACGAATCCCGGTTGACCAATTGCAGCAATTAAAATATCTGCATTTCTGCAAATTTCAGCAAGATTTTGTGTTCTAGAATGGGTCAATGTGACTGTACAATTTCCTGGTGATTTATTTCTACCTAATAACAGAGAAAGTGGGGTTCCTACAATGTTACTTCTTCCAATGATTACACAATTTTTTCCTTCAGTTTTAATGTTGTTTCGTTCCATTAATTCCATGATTCCTGCAGGAGTTGCACAAATAAATCCGGGAATATCAAGTAACATATTACCTAAATTCATTGGATGAAAACCGTCTACATCTTTTTTAGGATCGATAGCCAAGGTAACTTTTTGTTCGTCAATGTGCGCTGGCAAAGGCAACTGAACAATAAATCCATCAATACTTTTGTCTTCATTTAAAGCTTGAACTTTTGCAAGTAAGATATCTTCTGGAACAGAATCGTCATAACGAATTAATGTACTTTCAAAACCAATTTCTTCGCATGCTTTCACCTTTGCATTCACATAAGTTACGGAGNNCATCGTTACCAACCAAAATAGCAGCAAGATGCGGTATTTTTTTTCCTTGTAACTTTCTTTCTTTTACCGCTTCAGAAAGTTCGAGTCTTATTTGTGCTGCAGTTGCTTTTCCATCTAATAGTTGCATACGAATTCTTTTGACAAAGATAACAATGTCGGTTAGCATTTCATGCAATTCATCGTATCTTTGTTAAAATGGCGCTTTAATTTGGTTAGGTGTTTCAAACATAACNNTATGAAATAAGCAAAAAGAGATTTTCCATAAAAACACGGATGAATAAATCTCATTTGCGATTGACTACGTGGCTGCTAAAGCGTTCCATATGACCGATAGAAAAAAATTAAATATATATGAATAAATTAGTCTACATTTTCTTAGTTGTTTTTTCAAGTAATGGTTTGTTTTCTCAAACGGAAATAACTGGTTCAGAGCTAAATTTAGATGGATTTTTCTCTGCAGGCACACTAGGCTCTTCTTTTGGTATTGGTCCCAAATTGGGTGTGGAATTGAACGAAACTTTTTATGTCGGACCCTCCTTTAGAATTCAACGAGCTAGTTCAAATAACTTAGGTAATACATTTACACAAACTATATATGGAGGTGGAGTTTTTGCACACGCAAGAATGAAAACCGAAGGTAAGGCAACAATTTTCGGTGGGGCAGAATTCGAATATTTGTTATCTCCTTACAATTATTTAACTTTTCAAACCTTAACAACTAATCGTTGGGCACCAACATTTTTTATTTGTGGAGGTTTTAATTTAAAGCTTTCGAAATATTTTAGTTTAAATGCAGGAATCTATTATGATTTAATTAATGCTACCAATAGTCCTTTTAGAGTCGGTTATGCTTTCAAAATTAAAAATGAACAAGGTCAAATCGTTAGAATTTTACCAATGATTTATCGTGTTTCTATTTGTATACCGCTCTACAAAACAAAATAATTTAAGTAAGGATGAAAATTGGAATGGTATTATACCCGACATTCGGCGGGAGTGGTGTAGTTGGGACAGAGTTAGGTAAGGCGCTTGCAGCTAAAGGTCATGAAGTTCATTTTATTACGTATTCCCAACCAGTTCGCCTAGGAAGTTTCAGAGAAAATATTTTTTATCACGAGGTAGTTGTTACTGATTATCCTTTGTTTGATTTTCAACCCTATGAGACAGAGTTGACTAGTAAAATGGTCGACGTGGTGAAATATGAAAAATTGGATGTATTACATGTACACTACGCTATCCCTCACGCTTCAGCAGCTTTTTTGGCAAAGCAAATATTGAAATCACAAGGAATTCATATTCCCGTCGTTACAACACTTCATGGGACAGATATTACCTTAGTTGGAAGAGATCCTTCTTTTGAACCAGTTATCACATTTTGCATTAACGAATCCGATGCTGTAACCGCTGTTTCAAATAGTTTGAAAGCATCTACTTATAAGCATTTTAATATTACCAGACAAATAGATGTTATCCCTAATTTTATCGTTGTGGATGAGGATAATGAGGGGTTTTCAGAGCAAATGCGTCGTAAATATGCCTGTGATGGGGAAAAAATAATTTGTCATATATCTAATTTTAGAAAAGTAAAGAGAATAGAGGACGTGGTGAAAGTTTTTGCACTAATTGCCGCTCAGACTCCTGCTAAATTAATATTAATTGGAGATGGTCCCGATCGTTATCATGCTGAAAGGTTGTCAAGAGAATTGGGAATTAATGAAAAGGTAATTTTCTTAGGTAAACTGAGAGATACGGCTCATGTGCTTTCATTTTCAGACTTGTTTTTACTGCCTTCAGAAACCGAGAGCTTTGGACTTGCGGCTTTGGAAGCGATGGCAATGGGAGTTCCCGTAATTTCATCTAATACTGGCGGTATTCCAGAAGTAAACGAACATGGATATTCTGGGTTTTTATCTGAGGTTGGGGATGTTCAGGATATGGCAAAAAATGCTGTTGATTTATTAACTAGTGGAAAATTAGAGACATATAAAATTCAAGCGAAAAACAAAGCAAAGGAATTTACAATTGAGTTAATTCTTCCAAAGTATGAAGAAATATACGAGAAATTGGTGATGAACTCCAAAGGTTAATTTGTCAATTTTCACTATATTTAAAATCTATAATTAGTTAAGTTTTGTATGAAAATAGGAGTCCTTCTTTCCGGATGCGGTGTGTATGATGGTGCAGAAATACACGAATCTGTTTTAAGTCTTCTCGCAATAGATGAAATTGGTGCCGAGGCTGTATGTATTTCCATAAACTCAACTCAACATCATGTGATTAATCATTTTTCGGGTGAAGAAATGAATGAGCAACGAAATATGTTGATTGAATCAGCGAGAATTTCCAGAGGTGATATACGTGACATTCAAGAAGTCAGTCCTGTTGATTTGGATGCACTTGTAATTCCTGGAGGTTTCGGGAGTGCAAAGAATTTTACAAATTGGGCGTTTTCAGGACCAAATGGAAATATTCGCGATGATGTGAAATTACTTTTAGTCAATTTAATTAATGTAGGTAAACCGCTACTGGTTTTATGTGTGAGTCCAGTGGTAGTGGCAAAAGCACTCGAAGGATCTGGAATTACTGTAAATCTTACAATAGGGAGTAAAAAGGATTCATCACCATATTCTATTGTAGATTTTCAAAATGGAATTGAAAGTATAGGGGCATCTACAGAAGACAAGGGAATTAACGAGATTCTCATTGACCACACAAATCGGATAATAACAGCACCATGTTATATGATGGACGCTTCAATATCGCAGGTTAGGTCGAATATAAAAATGGCAATGGAGGCTTTGAAGGATATTTGTCATGGCTAATCAAAATAAGATAGAACAATGGTTTGAAAGCCGAAAATCTCGTAAAAAGGATTTAAAGGCAAATCATCTTTGGAAAGGAGTATGTTCGGGAGATCGCTTTGAATTAAGCAAAGCAATTACGCTGATTGAAAGTGCCAATCATCAGGATCGTGTAGAAGCGTCAAAATTGTTAAAAAAATGTATTTCGAGTAAAAAATCAAGTTGGCGTATCGGTATTACAGGAGTTCCGGGGGTTGGAAAAAGCACGTTTATTGAATCTTTCGGAAAAATAATACTCGAAAAAGGACTTAAATTGGCTGTTTTAGCAATTGATCCGAGTTCTTCTATTTCTGGAGGAAGTATTTTGGGAGATAAAACGAGAATGGACTGGCTCTCCAACCAAGAAAACGTATTTATAAGGCCTACGCCAAGTGGATTAAACCTTGGAGGTGTTGCTAAGCATACAAGAGAATCAATTCTTCTTTGTGAAGCTGCAGGATATGATGTTATTTTAATTGAAACGGTAGGAGTTGGGCAATCGGAAACCTTGGTGCACTCGATGGTTGATTTCTTTTTGTTGCTAATGTTGGCAGGAGCGGGAGATGATCTGCAAGGAATTAAACGTGGAATCATGGAAATGGCCGATGCATTGGTAATCACAAAAGCAGATGGTGAAAACTTGACGAAAGCAAAATTAGCGAGAACCCAATATGCTTCTGCACTTCATCTATTTCCTCCAAAAGAAAACGAATGGATTGTGCCAGCCTTAGTAACGAGTAGTATTGAAAATAATGGCCTAGAGGAAGTCTGGAAAAATATAAGTGACTTTTTCACAAAATACCAAGCTGAAGGATGTATTCAACTAAATCGCAGTCGTCAAGAATTGCTCATCATGAATCAACATGTCAGTGAATTATGGTTTTCTAAAATGGAAAATGATAAGAAATATAAAGTAGAGCTTGAACGATTAACACAACTTGTAATTTCTGGTAAATTGAATGGTTATATGGCGGCAGAAGAATTAGCGAAGTCCTTAATTGCTAATCCGTCTTGATTAATTTTTCAATATGTACAACTTCTCCCTCTTTTACTAATTGAATTATGTAAAGAGCGGAACGAACCTGTGATAAATCAATATTGGTTTCCAACGAATCCGATGCAATATCTCCTCTTTTTATTGCCCTGCCTTCAAGGTCATACACAGCATAACCAAAACCCTTAGCTAGCGTTTTATTGTCATGAACTAATATGAAATTACCGTTTGACGGATTTGGGTAAACGTTAAAATGAATTTCGGTACCATCCGGAGGAGGCGGTAATTTTTCAAAAACGGCTGTAAAAGTTGTATTTGTGATTGAGACATTTGTTTTTATTGAGTCAACCAATGTGTCAGATACAAAAACTGATGGTAGCCAATGCGAAAATTTATACCCGGGCTTAGCAATAGCTTTCAGATCAAGAGGAACACCATCGAAATATATTCCTGACCAAGGATAATCTTGAGGGGCAATGGTATTTAATACTATAGAACCAGCACTATCTGGCTGAATGGCTAAATTAACGGAAACCTCTTTCTCAAGATTAAACTCTTGAACAAGTTGATTTCTAATCACATTGTTTCTACAAGTTAATTCTGAACGAAATGTTTGGTGGTTATTATTAAAATTTTGTAATTGCCCCAGAATATTATTAGGGTCACCCCATCTCGCATATTCGTTATCCATCTCAGGATACATGCTAAGGTAAAAGGATTCTTCTCTATTTAATATCTCATTGTTGGCGTAACTAGTATTCATTAAATCTGCAAATCGGTTTATAAAATAGTTCTTGTAGTACGGATTTAATATACTTCGCAACCAAATATTGATATATGGAATATTTGGATCTCTATCTAACATATAGCGAATGTGATTTTGTTGACAATCAGTCCATCCATTTGGTTGTAAGGATAATTCCAAATCAATCAAGGCGAATCTCCATCTCTGATTAGTTTTATCCGATCGATAAATTTTAATGTTATTTTGTGGCCAATCTACATTTCCCATCCATGATTCCCCAATAATATAATCGGTATAATGTTTTAAATCAAAATGCTGATCCGCTAAATTCCAATATCCAGATTGATCTGGACTAATATTTAAAAATGATCCATATGAAGACCAAAAGTTATCGACATCCCCTTCAACGGCTCTTAGAACAAGGTTATAAAAATAACTTAAAGAAAGCAATTCTATCGAGTCTCTGTTGGCACCATCGTGAACTTCGAAATATTCTGAATTGAATTTTTCACGCAATTCGTATAATCCAAAATACTGTCCATTAATGTATACAGAAACAGGTCTATATGCTGAATAATAATTATTCGTTCCTTCACTCATCATTCTCACTTGAGACGCATCCTTATAGGGCAATGTCAGGTATTGGTTGCTGCCGTTTCGCAAATAAATATCACTGTATTTAGTTCGATCTGGTCGATCGGGAATTAATGGATATTCTATTGATTTTTCACCGAGAGCTCCATGAGCAAAGGAAAGCCTAAAACTGTGCTGAGGTTGAGATCTACTTCCGCCAGCTCCACCATCCATGCGCATGGCAGTTCTTGTTTCAAAAATCTGAGGGTGGCCAAGACCTTCTTTTAAATAAACAGCATGTGCAGGTTTAATCCAATCGCTATTAAAGTTGTCGAAAATCCCAGTAGGTCCATAAAGATTTTGATTGTCAGTAGTTACCATTAAAATAGGAGTGGTATGTGACACACCGATTAAATAAGTTGAACTTGATGTAGTGCTAGGTAAATAGGTATAGGTTCCAATAGGGAAAACTTTTGCTCTAATAACCGTATTTCCAATAATTTGAATTGGCTCAGAATATTGGGGTGAATTTATGGTTGGTGATGAGCCATCCAAAGTGTAAACTAATTTGGAGTTAACCGTATTTGGATTCGAAATAGAAACTGTGAAAACTTCAGAATATACCCCAGAAACTGCACTTAATACTGGTTCTTTTAAACTATCCGTATAATATAAAACTGAATTATTGGAATTTCCTGGAGTTGGGATTAACCAATTAATCGTATTTGATCCATTGGGTTTAAGACCAATTGCCACATCCGTTTGAGGACTCTCAATTCTTAAATTATGTACTAATTCAGCTTGCGAATTGAATAAATAAATTTCTTCTCCATTACTTTCCATCTTAAAATTGGTATGTAGTTGATACCCTTCTTCAGGAAGAAAATCAGCACTCAATTCATCTTCATAAGAATGGGTCAATGAGAAATTCACGTAATCATATAATTCTCCTGAGGTTGAGGAAACCTGAAACGATAAATTATTAATTGGTCCAGCTGTTAGACCTGCTGAAATTAATTCTTCAGCCTGAAAGAGAAATTGATGTCGAGCACACCAATACCAATTACCATAAGGGGCAGGATAATCAGTATTTCCATTCTGAATTTGTCCAAAACCAATTTGTGTAGAATTAAACTTAACATTTGGACGCTGATTATATGTTTGTCCGAGAGTAGCTCCACATGAAAAGTCATTTCCGTCATTAAGGGCCACAAGCGATGATGCAAAAGAAGTTGGACTCTGATAAAACGAACTGTTAACCGTATATTGTGTGGAGTTGTAGGAACATACATTCAGAACGATATTTGAAACACCATCCCAAACAAAAGGCGTTGCTAAGTTATGTTGATTCCATCCCACAATGGGTGAAAAGGCTTGCTGGTTCAATGCAAAGTTAAATGGATCACTCCCCAGTCTGTTTTTTTCACTACAAAATATTGTCTGAAATTCTCCTGGGGCTAGTGTTAAATTGGGTAATTGCCATTCAAATGGTTTTGTAGAATTGTCTGTTAAGAAATAATTAGAAAGAATTATATTTTCAGTTCCTGAATTATACAATTCTATCCAATCGGGAGCATCGCCATCTTCATCACTTTTAGAAAGATAATTTTTGTTGCATCCTTCATTGATAACAAGTTGAGCGCATAATTTAGGGGTATTATAAACAAGAACAAAAAATGAAAAAATATAAAAGTATTTCATGTAATTCTATAATTGACTTTATAGCTAAAAAAGGTTAAGAACCAAACGTACCTCAAATATAAGAATAAATGATTCTTTTTTCGAATATACTATTTTTGAAAGCTTAGCGGTAAAAAATAGTGTAAAGTATGAAGAATATTCCGGTATTATCGTCCTATTGTTATAGTTTAGTCTCACGTCTTTACTTAATTGAGTTTGTAAGTGGGCAATTAATGAAATGTAAATCTCCTTTAATCAAGCACACTATTAACTTTAATATTAATGTAATAAAGAGCAGTAAAAAATGAAACTTTATTTTCTAGTGACAATTGATTACCGATAGCAACCGAAGTAACTTCTCCAATTTTTTGTTGATCAAAGTCATCAATAAAGAGGAATTCTTGAATTGAAAATTTCTATTTGGCTTGATACGAGGTATCAAAACTTCATCGCGCTCGAAATTAATGAATGCATTCAACTTGATGATTATTGAAATAATTGTTAATTGAGGAATTGGATGTATTACAATAATTTTTAGTTGAGCATTAAGAAAAAAAATAGAGGACCAGGAAATGATTCACTTAAAATAAGTGTAATTAGACCTAAAATAACTACTCGGAAATATATTTTTATATTCCGTTATTTTAGACAAAAAAAACTGCCACCAGATTTAATCTGGTGGCAGTTATACCAAAAATAAACTAAATGCTAGTTTTTAACAAAATTCCCTGTAGAAACTTTACCGTTTACAGTTACTTGATAAATGTACATTCCTGCGGTTAAGTTAGAAACATCAACAGTCGATTCAGTAGATGTTTTCATTACTTTTCCGTCTAATGTAGAGATAACAACACTCGAGATATCACCATTTGTTGAAATATTTAACACATCGTTTGCAGGATTTGGATAGACATTAAGTTTTGAAGAAAGTTCAATTACATCAGCAGATGTAGATATTGAAATCGCATCCAACCATAATTCGCTTCCAGGGTAACCGTTACCTGTCCCAAACAAAAATCCGATTGAAGAAGATGCAATGAATACAAATGCGTTAGCTGTGTAACCAGTTGCTGTAAATTCTTGTAAAGGCAATGATTCCATCGTCCAGTTTGTATTCGAGCCTGAGTATACTCCAGCAGTTCCATACATAACTACGTCATCATTTGGGTCAGCGGTTAATGTATCATATACCTGAACAATTACGATTCCAGAATCACCTGCCGCAGTAACGTTTTTATAGGCAAAATTCAATGTCCAAGATGCAGGATTTGATATTGGTCCTGAGATATATTGCTGAACAAAACCAGCAATAGTATCAGATGGCCATTGGATTAAACCAGCGGTGGTAGGATCAACAATAGTTTTCATTTTTCCAAATTGATTTCCTGCATAAGCACCAGTAGTTTCAACAGTGTAAATCCCTTGACCCCAACCTGGTGAATCGGTTGCAATTCCTGGTAATAAAGGTGTCGCAGGAGATTCAAAACCTCCATTAACCAATTGTGCATTCAAGGAAATGCTAAATGTCACACATGACACGAAAAGTAAAAGTTTTTTCATAAAATATTTTTAGATTGATACAAAGTTAATTAATATTTTAGTAGATCAAAAAGAATTGAAAAAACTCAATAATTAAATATTGAAAAAATTATTTCACTTTTATTTAATCTTCCCAAGAACATTTCCATATTCACATTATCAATCGCTCAACAATTTAAACGTTCATGCTTTTAAATTCAATTAGACTTATTAATTATAAATATTTCTAGAAAGCCATGTTCAAAATTTGCATCATTAAGAAAGTCTCAGAATTAGGTAATCTTATCACATTTTAATTAAAACAGAACTACACAAAGGGTAAATAAATATTACAAACGACAAATTAAAAAGATTTAACCAAAATTCTATTTCGGTGAATCTCAATCATTCCACGATTTTCTAGTTGTTTTAACAAGCGAGATACAACCACTCTCGATGAGTGAAGATCGTCTGCAATTTGCTGATGCGTGTGATGGATTTCTAAACTTCCTAATAATTTGACTTGGTCGTTTAAATATTTCAGTAATCTTTTGTCAAGTTTCATAAATGCCATGGCATCAATCGTTTCCATTAATTCAGTCATTCTGTTGTGGTAACTTGATAAAATGTATTCCCTCCACGATTTATATTTATCCATCCAAAGTTCCATGTATTTGCTCGGAAACATTAGTAGAACTGAAGGTTCCATTGTGGTAGCCTTAATTTGACTATCCTTAAGTTGAACACAACATTGAAGTGTCATAGCACATGTATCTCCTCCTTCGATATAATAGAGCAAAATTTCTTGTCCCTCGTCATTTTCGCGTGAAACTTTAATGGAACCTTGAATAATGATTGGAATCATTTTTAATTCATCTCCAACATGCACAATAATTTCATCTGTTTCGGTTTCTCTGAACTTTGCTAAATGACTCATTTCCTCAAGGAGTTCCTCCTCAAGGATATACCCGAGAATTTCACGTATGAGTAGCTTCTTTTTTTCCGTGCTTAGCATCTTTTGAATAATGAATGAAAAAATTAGCCCAAATTATTTTTGAAGAGGCGTATAATAAAGGACCTAATAATATACTCGAGCCAATAATTAAACCAATCTGCAACCAAACACTAACATTATCGAAAAACCAATTGCACGAAGCCCAAATTGTTACAAAAAGTGCAACTCCTAAAGCGTATGACACATACATCGCTCCGAAATAAAACCCAGGTTCGGGAGAATAACTTTGAGAACAAACAGGGCATTCTGACAATGTTTCCCCTGTGGTTGGTAGATGGTAAGGATGGTTAACAAAAAACTTTCCTTCGTGGCAATGAGGGCATTTAAATGTTAAAATACTGTATAATTTTGAGCCTTTTGTCATGTACTTATTTTTGCAAAAGTAGAAATAAATTTGTGCTCAATTTGCAACAATAGTTACAGAATAAATAAATTTTGTTTTTGAATAAAAAAAAATAATTAACTTGCGCTGATAAACTATAAAATATGAATAAAATACTACTTATTATCGCTTTAATTTCTTTATCTCAAAGAATTACAGCACAATGCACCACAACGAATGCAACTTCTTGCGTTTGCGCTGATGGGTCTCAAAATTGCCTCTTATTACCTGATATTACAGCATCTTGGAAAGGTATAGCCAATGGAGGTTGGACAGAATACCCTCAAACCGGGGCAGGTACTAATTACAATGGTCAAGGTCCGGATGACGGGAGATTGAGAGTGACCGGTTCAACACCAAATATCGGACACGGATCATTCACGGTTCGCGGTCAGGATGCAAACGGTAAAAGAGCATTCATTTGTGGAAACGACACCATATTCAACGTTGCAGCTACAGGAACATTTACATGTCCAAACGGAAACCCCAATCCAAAGCAAATGCTTATTCAACGAATCTACAAAAAAGATGGAAACGCAATGACATATGTAGATACTTGGACAGGAAGTATGACTTATCATTCTGCACACGGTCACAACCATGTTGATGATTGGGCTGTAATGACACTTCGCATCCAAACGAGCGACCCAAATCCGCTAAATTGGCCAATTGTTGGACAAGGAGCTAAAATTGGTTTTTGTTTGATGGATTATGGACAGTGTGGAACCTCCACGAATAGCACGTATTATGGTCACTGTAGAGATGAAAATACAGTTTATAATCAGGGAAATATTTTAATGAATTCAAATTTTCCAAACTGGAATTTAGGTGGTGGAACTTATAATTGTTCTGTTGTTGAACAAGGAATTTCGTCGGGTTGGACAGATGTATATGGAAAACACCTTGACGGAATGTGGATAAATATTCCTCCAAATACATGTAACGGTGACTACTATATTGTAATGGAAGTTGATAAAAATAATAATTTCATGGAAGAGCGAAATGATAATAATTATACAGCTGTTCCGGTAACATTAACCATGCAACAAGCTGTAAATTCTGGTGCTATTCCAGTTATTACTTCTAGTGGTTCAAAAAACCTTTGCACAGGATCAAGTATGACTTTAACAGCAACAGCAGGAACTAGTTTTTTATGGAATACTGGAGACACTACACAGAGTATTACCGTTACCCAACCAGGATCTTATTCATGCACTGTAACTAATTATTGTGGTACCGGTACAACCGAGCCATTCATAGTGAATAATGTTACACCAAATGCGCCAGCTGTTGTTGATCAAGCGATATGCAACGGTGATTCTGCATCTTTGTCTGTTACAGCTTCAGGAAATGTAAGATGGTTTGATGAGCTAGGCAACTTAGTTAATACAGGATTGACCTACATCACACCTATTTTATCACAAAACACCACTTATTTTGTAGAAAACACGGATTCCTACAATGATACAGTTTTCGCTGAACCTCACACCAATGGAATTGGTGGTGGTGGATATACTACTAGTGCTCAATACAATATATTCAATGCACATGAAGGACTAACGATTAAATCAGCATTAGTATATGCACAATCTGCAGGAAACCTTACAATTAAATTACAAGATGAACTTGGTCAAGATTTACAATCTGTGGTAGCGACTGTTCCAGCAGGTATGAGCAGAGTAACTTTAAATTTCCCTGTGGCTGCAGATTCAAACTTACGACTTGGAGTTACTGCAATGACAGTATCAGGATTATATAGAAATAATAACTCAGCGACATTTCCTTATGATTTAAATAATTCTCTTTCCATAACAGGTTCCTCGGCAGGAGCATCCTACTACTATTATTTATATGATTGGGAAATATTAACTCAAAATGGCCAATGTTCAAGTGCGCAAATTCCTTTGAACGTGTTAGTGAACAGTGCTTTAGAACCAATTTCAAGTGATGTTACTATTTGTCAGGGAGAATCAGCAATCTTAACGGCGACTGGATCTGGAATATTGAATTGGTATAATAGTGCCGGAGAATTAGTTGGGTCAGGCACCACTCTTACCACTAATGCGCTTACTTCAAATACAGCTTATACTGTTGTCAATGTTGTAAATGGTTGTGTAAGCACCCCAACAAATGTTAATGTTACTGTTGAGGCATGCGCAAATATACCTGAACTTTCAACAATTCAAGAGTCTTTGTTGTTATCTCCAAATCCAACTACAGGCCAATTTATTGTTTCGTTCATTTCTAAAGAAACAGGACCTGTAACAGTTAAAATTTCGGATCTTCAGGGTAAAGAGATCAATACTAAATCTAGTACTGTAATTTCGGGAATAAACGAAATAGGAATGAATTTAGATAAAGCAGCCAAGGGAACATATTTAGTTACCATTGAATATAAAAATCATTCGTTTTTAAGAAGAATAATTAAACAATAAATGATGAATTCATTCGAAAAGCTCTCGTTAATATTTTTTTTCGAGAGCTTTTTTTGTTTTTCCCAACCAATTATTACCAATTATTCTACTGATAATTCCGGATTAACATTTAATACGGTAAGATGTATTGTAATACAGAATAATAATAAATGGTTCGGAACAGACAACGGACTTTGTTCTTTTGATGGACAAAATTGGCAAACCTTTACCACTGAAAATAGTCCACTTTTGGATGACGACATTCGCTCTTTAAAAGTTGAAAATGACTCAACCTTATGGATTGGTACAATTCAAGGTGGATTATATAAGAAAACGAACAATACATGGATAAATTACAACGAATCAAATTCGGGACTTCACGACAATCTCGTTAGAGGAATTGAAATCGATTCATCCGGAAGTATCTGGTTGGCTACATCTGAAGGAGTTTCACGATTTGATGGAGAAAATTGGCAACTTTGGAATATTGCTAATAACGGTTTACTTACCAATAATATTACCTCAATTCGAACTGGATTTTTGAATGAAAAATACGTGGGAACAATCAACGGGGGGCTTCTTTATTTCGATGAACTAGATAATTTGTCAATGCACAGCATTGTAGAATCGGGCCTACCGGATAATTCTTCGCTAGCCATAGACATTGATTCCACTGGCCAACCATGGTTTGCAACTCCAGCAGCAGGATTAGTAACAGATTGGGGAAACGGAGGTCCTTGGGAAAGATGGAACATGAGTAATTCTCCAATCCCAACAAATGGACTTACATGTATTGCAATAAATCAAGAGGATCAACGCATTTTTATGGGCACTGAACTTTTTGGAATTATTATAAAGAAAGGTGATGTTTGGTTTAATTACACGCAAGAAAATATTGGTTTGCCTGAAGATTATATTACTTCAATTGCCCATGAATCTCCAACTGTAAAATGGATTGGTACCTTTAATAGCGGCGTAGTTAGAATTGAGGAGCCAAATGCTAATTTGTTTGATTTTGAAATTCAAACCCTTATACTTTATCCCACTGTTATTGAAAATGATGATAATCTTCACCTGTCAGAATTAGTAAACGGATCAGTTACAATTTTTAATTGTTCAGGACAAATTGTACAAGAGCAGAGCTTACAGGAAACGAGTGAATTTAGATTCAGCGTTGCTAATTCAGGATTTTATTATGTTAAGCTCAGTACGAACTTACAAACCTATATCTTCAAAATAGTTGTCAAATAATCGTTTTCCTTTGATTTTAGAATTAACCATTTTCCATGAAAATTAGTGGGTTTACCTTCATTCGAAATGCTATTAAGTATGATTACCCTATTGTTGAGGCTATTCGTTCTATTCTACCAATTTGTGATGAAATGGTTGTAGCTGTTGGAAATTCAGAAGATGAAACCAGGGATCTGATTCAATCGATAGGTAGTTCGAAAATTAAAATTATTGACACCATTTGGGATGACAACATGCGAGAAAACGGGAAGGTATTAGCTGTCGAAACAAATAAAGCACTTGCAGCAATCTCACCCGATTCTTCTTGGTGTTTTTATATTCAAGGTGATGAGGTTTTAGAGGATCATCAATTAGATTATATCCACGATGCATTGAAACAATTTGAGAAAGATGAAAAAGTGGATGGTTTCTTATTTGAATACCTCCATTTTTATGGTTCATATGATTATGTTGGAGCTTCCAATTCTTGGTATAAAAATGAAATTAGAATTATTCGTAATGGGTTGGGAATATTCTCTTACAAGGATGCTCAAGGATTTAGAAAAGATGAAAATAAAAAATTATCAGTTGTCAAATTAGACGCTAAAATTCATCACTACGGATGGGTGAAAGATCCACGATCCATGCAACAGAAACAAGAAAACTTCAATAAATATTGGCATGATGACCAATGGATGACCAAAAATATAATTCGAACAGACGAATTTTCCTATGAAGATCACATGACAGAAATTCGAAAATTCGAAGGAAATCACCCTCAAGTTATGAGTGAAAGAATAAATCGGTTGAATTGGAAATTTAAAGCGGATCTATCTATGAAAATGAAAAAATTGAAAGATAGGTTTAAAGATATTTTGCTGAAATTTGGAATTGATGCGAGCTATCAAAATTATAGGTTATATAAAAGATTCAAAAAATAATAAAAGTAATTTCGGTCGCTTCTAGAAGTTGAATTTTCTTTCTTGTCTAGTCAAAATATTTGTAGCGATACATCTTCACCACTAGACAAAATGACTTTTTCATTATGTTGGAATTAACTATGAGATGAAGCATTAATAAAAGAATAATGATTTATTTTTGGATTTATGCAGAATTTATCAACTGTGCCTGAAATGTCAGTTTTTTTGATGAAATGTCAGTTAGAAAATGAGAGATAAATGACGATGTGTCATAATATTTTTGAAGTTTTTTGATGGCATATAAATTGAAAAACTTCAGGAAATTTGAAAATTAATCAAAATGGGAAAAATAATAGGAATTGACTTAGGAACAACGAATTCATGTGTTTCAGTCATGGAAGGAAGCGAACCAATAGTTATTGCGAATGCAGAAGGAAAGAGAACTACACCATCAGTAGTAGCTTTTGTAGAGGGCGGTGAACGTAAAATAGGTGATCCGGCGAAAAGACAAGCCATTACGAATCCAACAAAGACCATATATTCAATTAAACGATTTATGGGGTCTTCGTTCGACGAGTCAAAACGAGAAACTGAGCGCGTTCCTTACGAAGTGGTCAAAGGAGATAACAATACACCTCGAGTCAAAATTGACGATCGTTTATATTCGCCTCAAGAAATTTCGGCTATGATTCTTCAAAAAATGAAGAAAACGGCTGAAGATTATCTTGGAACAGAAGTGACAGAGGCAGTTGTTACCGTACCGGCATATTTTAATGATGCACAGCGACAAGCTACCAAAGAAGCAGGTGAAATTGCAGGTCTTACAATTAAAAGAATAATTAACGAGCCAACAGCTGCGGCACTTGCTTATGGTTTGGACAAAAAAGGAATAGATCAGAAAATCGTAGTTTTTGACTTTGGTGGTGGAACACACGACGT
>DORI01000242.1:0-1605 GCA_003512365.1 Crocinitomicaceae bacterium
AGTTTCATTTTTTTGTGGAAAATTTAAAAATCCAGCATCTTTGTGTCAGATGGGTATCTTCTCCTTTCATAGAAAAAATATAAAATCTCTTGCAGATGAGCAACTTCTATTACTTTTCGTAAAAGATAAAGACAGCCTAATTATAGATGAAATTTATAATCGATATAGCCATCTAGTTTTAGGAACATGTATGAAATACCTAAAAAATAAAATGGATGCTGAAGATTTGGCGCTTTCCATATTTTCAAATTTAGGTGAGAAATTGATTAAATATGAAGTAACACATTTTAAAAGTTGGTTTTACACATTGACAAAAAATGAATGTTATATGCTCCTGCGAAAAAAGAAACCTAACCATGTGGAACTTCCTGAACATTTAGATTCAATAAATAATGAAGAATTAGAAGAGAATATAGAAGAATTAGAGCAGAAACTTAAAGGTTTAGAGAAGGCAGTAACACGTTTAAAATCTTCACAAAAACAATGTATTGAGTTGTTTTACTTTCACAAGAAAAGTTACGAGGAAATAGTAAGAATTACCGGATTTAGTTCTTTACAAGTTAAAAGTAACATACAAAACGGAAAAAGAAGCTTGCGAATTTTAATGGATAAAAATAAATTCTAATGAATTTTAGTCGAAAACATATCAAAAGAAAAAATCAAATGCCAGAATTTGAACTTGATACACTTGATGAATTCGAATTAGATGCAAAAGAAGGTTGGAGCAAACTAGAAATAGAAGATCTAAACCGACTAGATCTACGTTACAAAACAAACAGATTTGGATTTAAAATAAGCTTCGCTGTATTGGTTTTTTCAACTTTCTTTCTGAGTATTTTGCTATACGAGGTGCATCAGAGAGAAAATATCAAGGAGGAAATCACTAAACCTAATCCAAACAAGAATTACGCATTAAATAGGGTACACACTCCAATAAAACTACCCAATAAGAACATGGTGCTTATCGCAAAACACAAGCAAATAATTCCTCAAAAAATTCAAACTGACCAAAAACAACAGCGATTACAAGAAGAGGTAAGTCCAATTCAACAAATGAATGATAGAAGTTTAACTATCGATATTGAGACAAAACCTGTTTCTAGTATTTCAACTATAGCAGCAACAAATGCTGCTAAAGAAATTTACTTACAAGATCTTCTAGTGGTGGATTATAGATTTTATAGAAAAAAAGATCCGATAGCACTTTCACCTCAATTAACAGGAACTCCGGCAAATGAAAATTCCAAAAGTGAAGAACAACTTTCTACGCAAGAATTGGAGGTTTCGTATATGAATTACCTTTCTAAAACATTAAAACTATTTAATAAAAAAAGTTTCCAAGAAGCTGTTTACAATTTTGAAATCATTTTATCTAAATACCCTGACGATGTAAATGCACTTTTTTATGAGGCGATTTCTTTGTACAATTTAGGATTTAATAAAGATGCTATACGTCGTTTGAATCAGCTGAACTTGGCACCATTCTCTAATTTTCAAGAAGATCAGAAATGGTACTTGTTACTCTGTTACAAAGCGGAAAGAAATCAAGATAAATTTAATAATTTACGTTCTCAAATTATCAGTGGCAAAGGTTATTATTGGTTA
>DORI01000242.1:1640-4025 GCA_003512365.1 Crocinitomicaceae bacterium
ATACTAAAAAAGGCTGCCAAAACTGACAGCCTTATACTATTCAATGTTTGTTTGTTAAGGAATAATTACTTTCTTAGATAGTGGTTTGTTGTCGATGAAAAGATTGACAATATACATTCCGGAAGAAAATCCAGTCGAAGGTATTTCAATAGCGTTTTTCCCTACATTTCCCTTGAATGCCGGCTTATTGTAAACCGATTTTCCATTTGCAGCCACAACATTCACGCCAACTAATGCATTTTTATTTAATTCAAACGATACATTTAAAGCATTTAAATTTTCATTCCAACTTGTTACCAATTTATGATTAAAGTTGATTTCCTCCAATGATGATGATGATGCTTCACTAATTACATGTTGAGATAAATAAATCATATCGCCATTATCATTACCATTGTTGTTAGTTTTATTAGTGGCAACGTAAAATGTCACATTGCCTGATCCAGTAGAAGGAGCTGTCCATGTCCATGTCCAAGAAGGTGTACTAGATGTATTACTTGAGGATGTATGATTCGCGTATTTTTTAGTAGTCCCATTGATATTCGTATTTCCCGCCTGGCCTGTAAATGTTCCTGCCATAGCATTTGCTGATGTTAATGCTGTAGCTTGAAATCCTCTTTTCGTCGGGTTTGAATTCATGGAAAGCGACACCGTATATTGTTGGCCAGGAACATAAGTTGAAACCGGCGTTGTCCCATCTAGCAAGGTGAAAAGATTTTCATTAGCGCCATCTTGAGCAGTTCCAGAATGACAAGCAGTGCAATTTTGTTCGCCAGGTGCACCTGTTCTTCCTGCAGCGGCACCTCCGGATTGGTGGGGAGCTAATGCAAACTGATCATTAGAGTTGGAGTGACTTCTTAAAGCATAAATAGCCAAAGATGATGCGATAAAAATTGAGGGTAAAATTACTTTTTTCATTGTTTTAAAATTTAGGAGTTAAGTATAATTAGTTATTTGGTTTTCCTTGATTCACCCAGCATTCCATCAATTGAATTACTGAATCCGGTAACATGGGACCACCTTGAGGCATTAATTGATAATTATTTGCTCTCATGGCGCCAATAATAGCTTTTGAGTTCGCGGAGATATTCTCATAATTTGTTAGTGAATACCCATTTTGATTATCATGGCAACCCGTACATTCTTGGTTTATTAATGGTAGGACATCTTGACTAAAAGAGACTTCTTGGTTGCAATTTATATTCGGGTAAGATTCTACTTTATCTTTCGAACAAGAAAAGAGAAAAACGATACATAATATTAATAAACTTGATTTATTCATGAGTTCTTTTATTGAAATGAGGAAATAACGCTAGCCAAAATAGAGGAAAAATAAAATGTAAGGGGATCGCAAAACTTGGAAACATTTCAGGAAATTCTTCATCAATATTCACGATGATTGGCCAAATAATACTTAAAAAACTAATTAGCACTACCGCAATATTCAATACAATAAGATAAGTGGTGAAAAACTCATTGACCACAAAATATAGTCCTGAAAACAACAGGCCGAGAAAAACATAGGTGATCACTATTTTCCAAATTGGAAGAGTTTTTGAAAAATCAAAAAGAAAATGGTACGAACAATATGTGTAACTGACACCAACCACAGATGAGATTATAGAGATAATTACGCCGAAAAGCACGAACCTTTGAAACACTATTTTTTTGTAGCGGGTACAACAAAAGAGACATTCATGTAATCTGGAACTACATCACTTTTCTTACCTACACCAAATTCGATTCTGTTTACTTTGAAACTTCCTTTAAAAGTGATTTTCTTTCCCGATTCGGAAACCGTCGCGGGAATAGTGTATTTTTTTGTTACGCCTTTAATTGACAAATTACCTGTAATTGATAAGGATGTTCCGTTTTTTTCAACTTTGGAGGAAACGAAGGTGATATTAGGGTATTTTTTTGCGTCAAACCACTCTTCAGTTTGAGCTTTTTTATCGCGCGATCCGTTGCCAGTATTGATTGATGACACCGGTATTTTTAAATTGAATTTTGTATTTGTAACGTCGTCACTATCGTATTCAACAGTTCCTGAAAGCAATTTAAAATTTCCCGAAGGATCAGCACTTTTAAAACCAATGGAATACCCACTGCTTACCTCATATTTGTCCGGTGGGGTTAATGTAAATGCTAATGAAACTGATAGCGCAACTAAATAACTTGAAATAATTATTACTTTTTTCATAAACATATTTTCATTTAAAGGTTAAATGTAATGACCAATTATTTTCATTCTTGATAACGAAGAATCTCGTCTTGGGTTCTTTCATTTTATTCGTTAATAATAAATTTTCTTCCAACGCAAAACCCGAACCGGAACTGTCCGCTGCTTATTTTTTCCAATGTATATGGAATAAATTGCGTTTCTCC
>DORI01000171.1:0-1098 GCA_003512365.1 Crocinitomicaceae bacterium
CTTGCCATAGTACGATAGGACGCTCAATAAGTTTCGGAAATCGAATCATGAAATGAATCAATTCTTCATCGTTGTTATAATTACCTCTTACGAAATCGATATAGTCCTTTTCCTTTGAGCGTAAAATATCTTTAGGCTTTAAAATAAGCTGACGAAGCACCGTTTTTAATTCTTCAGCAGATAATGGAATTTTCATGTACTCTTTAATGTCAATTTGATAACTATTTTGACTTAACCAATCCAATACGCATCGACTTTTAGTACACTTAGGATTATGAAGAATTGTAATATTTTTCATGAGTTTGCAAAAATACGTAATCCTAAGTTTTGATGTTAACAACTTACGTTAAATTGCTTGTGTTTTTGATATATATGAGCTAAATCAATTTGTATTTTTGAAAGATCTAATCAAATGGGATATTTAGACGATTTAAACGACAGTCAGCGAGTAGCTGTCGAGAACATTTATGGACCAACAATGGTAATTGCCGGAGCTGGTTCAGGAAAAACTCGTGTACTTACCTATAGAATAGCTTTCATGATTGAACAAGGTGTTGATCCGTTCAACATTTTGGCATTAACCTTTACTAATAAGGCGGCACGTGAAATGACAGAAAGAATAAGTTCGATTGTTGGAGGAACAGAGGCTAAAAACATATCCATGGGAACCTTTCACTCTGTGTTCTCTAAGATTTTACGGTTTAATGCAGATAGAATAGGTTTCCCAAATAATTTCACTATTTACGATACACAAGACTCAAAGAGTTTAATTAAAGACATCATTAAGGAATTCAATTTAGATGATAAAACGTATAAAGCATCCAATGTTTTTGGGAGAATTAGCGCAGCAAAGAACAATTTAATTTCTCCAGAAGCCTATGCACAAAACGAGGAAATTCAACTTGAAGACAAACAATCACGTAGACCTGAATTGGGAAGAATATACGCATCATATGCCAACCGATGTCAGAAAGCCGGAGCGATGGACTTTGACGATTTATTGTATTTCACCAATGTTCTTCTTCGCGATTTTCCGGAAGTATTACATTATTACCAGCAGAAATTCAAATATATTTTGGTAGATGAGTATCAAGACAC
>DORI01000171.1:1130-3630 GCA_003512365.1 Crocinitomicaceae bacterium
CACAAAGTATTTATTCTTTTAGGGGAGCGAACATTCAAAACATATTGAATTTCAGACAAGATTACCCGGATTTCAAATTATTTAAACTAGAGCAAAATTACCGTAGCACCAAAACAATAGTGGAAGCTGCAAATAGCGTGATTAAGCGAAACAAGGATCAAATTCACAAACATGTTTGGACGGACAATTTTGACGGACAAAAAATAAAAGTTATTCGAACATTAACAGATAACGAAGAAGGAAGAACTGTAGCGGGCAAGATTTTTGACATTAAGCAATCCCAAGCAAAAAGTTTTAATGAATTTGCAGTTTTATATCGGACGAACAAACAATCCAGATCTTTCGAAGAAGCTTTAAGAAAATTAAATATTCCATACCGAATCTATGGTGGATTATCTTTCTATCAACGTNNGTAAGGAAATTAAAGATCTACTAGCATATTTTCGATTAGCAGCTAATCCCCGAGATGAAGAAGCTTTGAAGCGTGTTATAAATTACCCGAAGCGAGCCATTGGGAAAACGAGTATAGAACACATTATCATTGCGGCAAATCAATATGGGGTTTCAATGTGGGATGTAATGAGCGATTTTGACGCCTACCCTGCTGATGTTAATTCCGGAACCAAGGCGAAGATAACGGAATTCGTTACCATGATTATGAGCTTTAATGCTCAGCTAAATAAGCTAAATGCCTTTGAACTAGCAGATACTATTTCTAAATCCTCGGGTGTAATGCGTGAAATGATGGCAGAAAAAGACAAAGGTCCTGAAGAGGTTGAGCGCATTCAGAACGTCGAGGAGCTATTGGCAGGTATTCAAGAATTCAGTAAAAATGAAGACGGAGAAGAGTTTAAAAGCTTATCAGATTTCATGATTGAAGTAGCTCTTCTCACCGATGCAGATGAAGACAAGGGAGAAGAACGAAATCACGTATCTTTAATGACCATACATGCAAGCAAGGGGCTTGAATTTCCACACGTTTTTATTGTTGGATTGGAAGAAAATTTATTTCCTTCTCAAATGGCCTTGAATTCCAGAACCGAACTCGAAGAAGAACGAAGATTATTTTACGTAGCTGTAACTCGTGCCATGCAAACAGCGACACTAACGTATGCCAGTTCTCGATTCACTTGGGGACAATCCATTAGTTGTGAACAAAGTAGATTCATTGACGAAATCGAAAAGTCATACGTAGAATTTGAAGGATTAGCAAGAGCTGGTGGCCGTTCGTTAATGGGAGGAGGATTTGAGCGTCCATTTTCTGGAGGGCTAAACCGAAGTTTAGGAACCAACACACCATTGAAATCTTTAAAAGATGTTTCGGGAAATCCAGGAAGAGAAACATCAGGTTCCATCGACGTCATAGTTGGAAACAATGTGGAGCATGACCGCTTTGGAAAAGGTAAGGTAACCAAGATAGAAGGAACGGGACCTGATAAAAAAGCGATAATTTTTTTTCCTCATCATGGTACCAAAACAGTTTTATTGCGTTTTGCTAATTTGAAAATAATCGATTAGTTATGAAGAATGTAATAGTAAGCCTAATAGCCTGTTGTGTTTATTTCAGTTCATTAGCGCAAACATGGACAGAGGAAGAGCGAAAAAAAGCAAATACATGTCGAGACATTGATGGGCTTGAAGACAATGAAAAAGAAGCGATAATGTATATAAATCTAGCGCGCTTGTATCCTAAAAAATTTGCTAAAGTAGAATTGACTGACTATTGGGGTCCTGAAAAATACGATCGTTACCTAGAGGGTTCTGAGTATAAAGAGTCCTTGATGGATCAGTTAATGTCCGACCAAGAATCTATGGCGGCGCTGATATGGGACGAAGAACTTCAAGAATTTGCAGCATGCTTTGCGGAAGAACAAGGCGCTAATGGTCACATGGGTCATCAACGAAAAAGATGTGCAAAAGGAAATTTTGCTGAATGTTGTGCTTACGACATGGAAACCGGACTTGACATTGCTATGCAATTACTGATTGACCACGAAGTTCAAAGCCTCGGCCATAGGGAAAACTGCTTGAATCCTGAGTTAACAAAAGTTGGAATTAAATTCGGACCACACAAAAAAGCGAACTTTTGTGCTGTAATCGATCTGTATTAAATGAAAAAAATCGGATTACTTTCAGATACGCATGGATTTCTCGATGAACGAATTAAAAATTACTTTTCAGAAGTTGACGAAATTTGGCATGCCGGTGATATAGGATCCCTAGAAGTTTTAGACGAATTAACTAAATTTAAAAAAACACGCGCTGTTTGGGGCAATATCGATGACCATCTCGTAAGGCGAGAAACGAAAGAATTTTACAGATTTTCAGTAGAGCAAGTAGAAGTATTGATGACGCACATAGGAGGTAAACCAGAAAAATATGCCAAACCTGCTTTTGACGAACTTATGAAAAACGGCGCCCCAAAACTATTCATTTGCGGCCATTCTCACATAGCATTGATTAAAATGGATAAACGTTTCAACATGTTATGGATGAATCC
>DORI01000188.1 GCA_003512365.1 Crocinitomicaceae bacterium
GAAAATCAAGGGAGTCATTCTTGGATGGGGTTAAACATTAAAGGATCTCAAGGAGCAACATTTCAAATGAACAATTTCAAATTATTTGATAGTTATTACGGATTATACAATGATCTAGGTGAACCTGGTGTTTCATATAATTTCGCAAATTGTCACTTCAAAAATAACAATTATGCGATTCAATTAAACGCCGATATGAACTACTCCAACTGCATCTTTGAATCAAATGGCGTTGGTCAAGCAGCACAAATATCATATGGTTCATTAACCGCAACCAATTGTCAGTTTTTGAATAACTTTTGTTCCTTTACCTGGTCAAATTCGGTGAATGTTACAAACTGCTTATTTCAAGGTAATCAAAATAATATTGTAGGTTCACCGGGATTCTTTGACAATTGCCAATTCATCGACAATGAGTATGCCTTTGCTGAAGCTTACGGTCATACGATTCAGAATTGTTATTTCGCCCAAAATACGATTGGCATAGACAATTCAGGTGGATCAAATATCTCAAACTGCACATTTGAATACAACAATATTGCATTAAAAATAGGAGATAACACCTCGATCTCAAATAATCAGATAGTTAATAATCAAATTGGTGTAGCTGTGACTGCATATAATCCAAACACCACCATAATATCAGATAATCAGATATGTAATAATACCGAATTTAACCTTCAAAATTTAACGGATAAAAACTTCCAAGTTAATGCTAATTGCTTTTGCTCGCAAGATTCTACCTATATAGAATCATATATATTAGATGGATATGACGATATTACCCGCGGATTAGTGAATTATGCAATTTATGACGATTCTTGTGAGTCCATTTTAAATTATATCGTTAAGATTCAATTGGATGAATTAGAACTTTCTGAATTGAATATGGAGAATACTATAGTTATATATGCTCAAAACGGACAACTAGTTACGATCAAATCAAAGCGAAATCAAAAATTGACCCTTTTAAGTTTATCAGGAGCAGTCATTTCGAGCTTTGAAATAGGTGAAGGTATTATAGAATTAACCCTTCCTCAAACTCAAGGATTGTATCTTTTAAAGTCAACATCTGGAGAACTATTGAAAGTTGTTTTGTAGAGTAGATCTTTCAATTTACCCCAATCCAGTTTTTGAATTTTTACATGTTTCCGTTTCCAATGATGTGATTGGAGAGAGTTATCAAATCGTGAATCAACTTGGGCAGGTTGTATTGACGGGAAAAATAGATAACAAGAATTTAATATTAGACCTTGCTAATATTGAAAAAGGAATTTATATTCTGGAAGTCCAAACAGTTAAAAAAGAACTATTTAAAATCCTGTAATTTTGGTAATTTAGATGAGTAAATGCTAAAAACAATATAACCTATGAAGCAAATATTACTCTTTTTAAGCTTAACACTAACTTTTTCAAACAATGCTCAAACTCCGTTGAAGGAGATTAAGATAGGCTCTCAGACGTGGGTAGCAACAAACTTAAACACTTCAAAATTCGCTAATGGGGAATTGATACCGCAAGCGAAAACAGCAGCAGATTGGCAAAAAGCAGGACAAGACGGCAAACCCGTTTGGGCTTACTATAATTTTTTACCAGAAAACGGTAAAAAGTATGGAAGAATTTACAATTGGCATGCAGTAAATGACAAACGGGGTCTTGCACCAAAAGGATATAAAATTCCAACTGATGTGGAATGGAAAACATTGGTTGACTATTGCGGAGGAATCATGGAGGCAGGTAAAAAACTGAAAAGTGCAACTGGTTGGAAAGATAAAGGAAATGGGACAGCACCGAATGGGTTCAATGCCTTACCTGGAGGGTTTTGTCTCGAGGACGGAACCTTTTTTGGACTCGAAGCCACAGGAGCATGGTGGACTTCAACGGCAGGAACCGGAATTGAATATGTAAATACATCTTGGGATCGCTACATGGAGGCAGAAAAAAATACGGTTGAAACCTATTCAGAATCACTTGCTGTAGGATTCTCTGTTAGATGTTTGAAAAAGAAATAGTTTGTGGACTCTTATTTTAGAGAGATGCGATTTTTCTTTTTTTTATGCTTTTTTTTAATCAGATTTTTTGATTTCGCACATATAATTTGAAGCATATTTCCGAGACTCTTCAACATCAACTATGGGAAATGGATAGTTGAATCCTATTCTGCAATTATAAAACGTTTGCTCCATTTCATTCATTTTCCATGGCTCGTGAATTAAACTTGAAACCACAAATTAAATTTTTTAATTTTACTTCAAATTATTGAATATGAAACAACTAACTTTTCTTTTTCTGTTGACCACATTTACGTTTAATGCACAGCAGAAACCTATTGTCTACGTTAATTTCGTTTCACACAACGAGCCTAATGATAATTTAGACTTGGATTCAAATTATACCCCAATGAAAGCTTTGGTTCTGCAACTGGCAGATACAATAAATGCAAAGGGAGCCGCTTGGAATTTACAAACTTGTGCTGATTTTGCAAAGGGTGCTCTGCAAAATGAAAGCCCATCTAACAATCTATTTCGAACTTTAGCAGGAACACCATACAGTGATAATATTGAAATAGATGTAAGATATAAAACTAATACATTTGGAACCCTTGCTGATTTGTATCACGTTTTGGGAGAATTAGGTGCAAATCGAACACATACATTGGGAGGATTTCTAAGTGATACTTCAGATGCGGATTGGTTTCAGTATGAATCTCCTCAATTATCTACTTCACCTTTTTATCCTCAGGAATCTTGGCAATGCCAGATTATGTGGGGTGCAGCAGCATCAAGTCACACAAATGATATAGATGACTGGGGTGTATGGCGACCAGATAATGTTACTACTTTTTATACACATAACCCTGCCAGACCTGTTTTATACATTGGTAATGGTTGTTCTCCTGATGGGACAATTTTCCCAGCAAATCCTGGTTCTTTCGATCCAACGGACAATGTTACAGACGTTATTAATCCCCTTAGACGATTAATTGATAGTATAGCAAATAATCAGTTACCTTGGGATAAATTTTATAATTACAGTATCACCATAAATCAAAGTGGATTTGGAAATACTTTGTTTTCAAAAATTGCTTTAATTTGTGATTCAATAAATGCAATGGACACGTCAAATGTTCAATGGTCACTATTGACCGATCGATTAAATAAATATCAAAACTGGACTGGTTCGAATTCATCGATATTCAGTCAATGGGAATGTGGAGCTATTTATGTAAGTGTAGAAGAGAATTCGATAAATGAAATTCAACTTTATCCCAATCCAACAAACGACATATTAACAATAAAGCCAATGGATGGTATGGCTCATTCTATTAATGTGTACAACCTAATAGGTGACAAAATTACAGCCTTAAATTTTGAAAATGAAACAACAATTTCTACTGCGAATTGGAAGAATGGATTTTATTTCATAACTAACGAAAACGGAAATACACAAAAACTTCAAGTATTGCACGAATGATAAAGTATTGGTAATAATTGAAAACCAATACTTTATCATTCGTGC
>DORI01000257.1 GCA_003512365.1 Crocinitomicaceae bacterium
TTCAACGGAGAAAAAACAAGGTTTGATGGTAAATCTCAAATCATTTTGATCAATAACCATGGTTGTCCATGCAAGCTCGGAATTATCCTTACCCTTCAAATTCCACGTTAACCTTGATTCTAATAATCCATTTTTACCTAAATTATCGAACTTTAGCTGATCAAATTCAATTGAATCATAAACGAATTTTTTTACTTTACAGAATCCACTTATCCCAGCGTTAGAAATATCTTGTTTTAGCGAAACAGAATCAAAAAGAATGTTGTCAAAAGCAATTAATCTAGATGATAAATTCAATTTAATATCCTTCGTTTTTGAATGATAAGAACCAGACAGCTTTGTTCCGTTGTTAATGGTTAACTCAGGAATAAATAGGTCAAATATTGATTCGGCGTTCCCTAACTTAATATCAAACTCTACATCACTCGCTTTATTTCGTTTTGCTTTTTTATTACTCAAAGCTAATGAAGGAAAGACAAGTGAAATATCCTCAACAAATTGAGAAGCAACCGACTCATAATCAATTTTTCCTTTGATTGAAGCTGTGGCTATATCGCTATTGAAATTAAAGTCGTCCGTTCCTCGGTCTCTTTTAATTTTAAGCTCAAATTTTGGCAATTCTAAATTTGTTAAACCTTGAGTAACTCGCGACATTGAAGAAGATATTGAACCTGATAAATTTTCAAAATCTCGACCTGAAACATCAACATCTAATTTCGTTGCTAAACTAATACTATCGTCAGAAACAAAACCTAATTTGCTCATGTCCGCGTGCGTGATATCTAATTGAAAATTGTAATGCTGCTTTCCTTTGTAATGAGCATCACCATTGAGAACTAATTTTAAATTTGGATCTAAAATTTCAACCTTTCCAATGAATTCTTTTTCATTAATGATTGGAGCGTCTATTCTAATATTTCTATAGGTATAGCCTTGCAGTTGCAAATTGGGAATATTCCCTTTAAAGTTTTGAATAGTAAACGATCCATCCTCATAAATTTCAGTTTCAGAAAAAGTTAAATTACCGTCAAGATTTCCTAAATTATTGTCACCAGCCAACTTACCTAAATTAATCGCAGTTAAATCCAATGACATTTCGTTATTAGATGATATTTTGTATGACTTGCCTGATGATAAAATTTCAATTTGATCATTCAATGCAATTTTTCCATTAGCCGTATTTACATGATTAGCTTGTAACAAAATACGTTTGGTTGAACCCTCACAACTTACGTGTTTAAGGTCTAAAAAGCCAATTTTATCTTTAATTTCATTGAAATTGAATTTCGTATTTCCTTTAGGTAGTTGAATTTTATCCAATTCATAAAAATCAACAAAAGCGGATGAAACATTTGCCTTAAAAGACGAGAGATCCTCCGTACGAAAATCAGGAAGAACAAAGTCACCTCTTAAATATGTATTTTTTTGAAGGCGAACATCTAAATTATTTAATTTGAGTTTAGAGACACAATCAGAAATATCACCCTTAAACTTCAATTTTTCATTCATTCCTTCGAGCGATGGAACCCAAAATGATACATCTCTAAACGATACTTCACTTGCATCAAATTTGGCATCAAAGGATACTGAATCCTCAAAATAATCAAAGGAAGACCAATCGTTGTAACTCAATCTAAAATACGGTGAAAACAGTTTTGATTCTGGTAAAGAAATGAAAAGTTTTTCAAGTGAAATTCCTTTCGGGCCAATTTGAACATGCGACGTAAATTCATTCAATTTGAATCCACTTTTTTCTTGACTCACTAATTTGTCTACCTGTAGTGATATCCGTTCATCAGTTAAATCAAAATCTGAGAGCACAACACTTAACTTGTTAAATCTTAAATGATTGAAATCCAAACCAAAATCTATGGGCTTAGCAGACAAATCATCGTATTCAAAAATAATCGATTCCAAGTTGAGACTTGAAATTGACAATTTTAGTGGAGGAGATGAAGAAGGTTCGTCAGTAGAAAAATAATCAACTAAAAATTGGTAGTTCATTATCCCCTCTTTGTTTTTTCGAATCTTAACAGTTCCTTTTTTTAACTTGATTTCACTCAGTTGAAACGAATTTTCGTCTATATCAAAATCCTCAATTGTTACCATTAATTCGGGTGTGCAAGCTAAGGTGTCATTTTGTTGATCCATCAACGTGAATCCTTCGATTGATGCTCTATCAAAAAATACAATGTCAACTTTATCAATAGTAATTGTGGTGTTTAATTCAGAAGACAAGTAAGAAGCGAGTTGTTTTGCAATAAACGTTTGAAAAGGTGAGGTTCTAATTGCGAATGCAACGACGACGAAAAGCACAAGCGCCCATTCCATTGTAATGCCGACAGAATTTCCCACATATTTCAGTATTTTTGTCATCCTACGTACAAATTTAAGAATCTTTTGACTGCTGATACAACAATCATACTAGGAATTGAAAGCTCTTGCGACGATACTTCTATCGCTGTATTGAAAGGGAATAAAATTTTAGCCAATGTAGTAGCTTCTCAACTAATTCATGCCAATTATGGTGGTGTGGTACCTGAGATTGCTTCTCGTAATCATCAAGAAATGATTTGGAATACACTTCAGCAGGCGCTTTCGATAGCAAAAATTGAAATTGATCAATTAGATGGGATTGCTGTAACAAAAGGTCCTGGATTATTGGGATCGCTTCTTGTTGGTGTATCATTTGCAAAAGGACTCAGCCTTGTTACCAACAAACCACTGCTTGGAGTTCATCACATGAAAGCCCATATTCTTGCTCATTTTATTTCAGACGCCAACCAATGTCCTCCTTCTTTCCCGTTTTTATGTTTGACTGTATCCGGAGGGCACACTCAAATTGTTTTGGTAAAATCTGCTCTTGAAATGGAAATTATTGGCAAAACAATAGATGATGCAGCAGGCGAAGCATTCGACAAAGCAGCAAAAATGATTGGCCTTCCATATCCAGGAGGACCGTCAATTGACAAACATGGACAAATGGGCGATGAAACAAAATATACTTTCTCCAAACCAAAAATTCAAAATTTAGATTTTAGTTTTAGTGGTGTAAAGACTTCTATCAAATACCAAANNGAAAAATGAAAATGCTGATTTTGTAGAAAACAACCTTCCTGATCTTTGTGCTAGTATTCAAAAAACCATCGTTGACATATTGATTGAAAAGTGTATTTCTGCAACGAAACAAACTGGTATTAAACAATTTGCATTAGCCGGGGGAGTTTCTGCAAATTCTAAACTTCGCTACGAATTTACGAACACACTGGAAGCCCTTCAAGTAAAAACTTATATTCCAAAATTTGAATACTGCACGGATAATGGCGCAATGATTGCAATGGCAGGAAAGTGCTTGTACGATCATAATATTTTTGAAAATCAC
>DORI01000119.1 GCA_003512365.1 Crocinitomicaceae bacterium
TTGTTGTATGCTCCATATATTAAACCAATTGACAGCATAATACTCACATCAGCCATTGCCATATTGAATGTCGTATACGAATCAAAAACCAATCCAACAGTTGAGTTAATCAACACTAAAAGTCCGCCTAAGAGTAAAAAACTATTTTTCATTTGATTTTTTTTTAATTAAATTTAAAATGGGTGTTAATAATAATGACCTAATGATTCTTTTAGAAAATTCCGATTGGCAGATTAGAATGACAATAACAGGCGAAACAAAATAATAGATGAATACAAAAATACGTCCCAATAAAAATTT
This sequence comes from Crocinitomicaceae bacterium, assembly GCA_003512365.1. Lineage (GTDB taxonomy): Bacteria > Bacteroidota > Bacteroidia > Flavobacteriales_D > Crocinitomicaceae > UBA952. The sequence continues at coordinate 301 of DORI01000119.1, forward strand.
CAATAAAACATCGTCTCTAAATTTTCTGAATTCTATCACCTCATCACTTTCATAATTGCCATAGCAAGCGGTTGCAATAAAACACCCCTCCTTCTTTAATGTCAGTCCGTGTTTCAATCCCAATTCATCGACATATTCCTTTGATCCCCGCAAATCCAAATTGGAGTTATCCTTTTTGTATTTAACAGCATTCAATAGAGTGCCTTGTTTTAACATTTCTAATAGCACCATATCAACATCTGATGTGCTATCAATAATTGCTACATTATTTGACAATTTACGACCACACCATTCACATTCAGTGGTATTATCTTGAATTGGNNCAATTCATACTTATATCATTTGATTTCCACACCATTCACATAATCTTATCTTCTTAGTGTTTGGACTTTTACAATGAGGACAAGAATCCGGCAATGCTAGGCCCTCAACATCATTTTTATAAGCACTCTCCTTCTGAATATTGTATGTATGTGCAGAAGGAATTATTGGAATTGATTTTCTCTTAATTAAATAAAGTACCATACCCAAAATTATCAAGGAAATAGATTCATCATAACTACAGATATAGATATAAAACCCAAAACCGAATAGGCAGCATCCGTAATCATACAAAGTATAAATGCTGAAAAAAATTGAAATTGTAAAACCAATAGCAGCCACACCTTTGATATTACGAATTTTTTTTCTATCAAAAACAAAAAAAATCATCGTGGAAATAGCAATAATTTGGTATATTAATAATGGAAATATCATCTATTTTAATTTAATTAATAATTCTTTTTTCTTATCGTTGAACTCCTCTTCCGTCAAAACACCTAAATCTTTTAACTTGCCAATTTGTTCAAGCACCTTGATAATATCATCATTAGATGCATTTGAGTGAATGCTTGGTGATGTTACTGGTGTATTATTTGGCAATGTTGCTTGTGTATTATTTTGCATAATACTTCCCATTTGATTTGCTATTGGATTAACCATCCCCATGCCAATCATTGTTCCAATCAAATTACCACCATCACCTAGCCCCCCTCCCATGTTTTCAGCAACTTTTTCGGATGTATCAAAGCTTCTTTCCACTTTATACACTTCAAGATTATCAGCTCGTCTTTTTAATCTCATCCTTTCCTGAGTGTCCTCAGACATGATACGTTGATAATCTTCGATAATTTTTTTCACCTTCGGATCATCATCAATAATTGGAATTGCTTCGATACTAAACAACCGCAATTCCAAGCCATAATCGGTTATTGTATTTGCTAAAAGACCCCTTACCGCATTCGCGACTTCAGTCACAATAGACTCAAGCTCCAGGGGGCTTAGATTTTGCTCACGAGCTATTTTCGTGATTGCATTTTTGGTTGCCTCCGTAATAACCCCTCTGAAATATTGAGATAAAGTTCGGGTTTCAAAATCAGCGACAGTTCCAACAATTTTATTTAAAAAGGCTTTACTATCATTAACTACAAGCGCAAAGCTACCCCTTGATGTCACAGGTATTGGAATGCGAAAATTAGGCTCAATCATATTGAAAGGAATTAACCCAAATTTCGTATCCATCGAAACTGACTTATTTATATAATAAACTTCGGCTTTAAATGGGCTATTCCCACCAAATGCCAAACCAATTAAACTTGACAAAATCGGGAGATTACTGGAAGAAAGCGTATAGGTACCCGGTCCAAAGACATCAAGAATTTGTCCTCCTTTTATAAAACAAGCTTCCTGCGATTGATTAACAATTAATTGAGAGCCATAACGCAACTCTTCTTCACGCGACTTATTCGATTCCGATCTCCACTTCCAAACTAAGACATTGTTTGGACCATCATACTTGAGTACATCTATTATTGCCATAAATTACAACTTACAAGGTATTACAGAATTCAATTTTTAACAAAAATATAATTTTCCACCTTTCAATTACTATCCAAATCAATTTCACCAATCAGTTTTATGTGTTCTTGATTATCAAATTCTGCCATTAGGACTTCAATCGCTTCTAATTGCAAAGCCCCAATTGATTCCCGAAACAGCGCACGCTTTACTTGTAATTTCAATTTTTCTTCTGCGGTAGGAATATAAAAAATATTATTTATTGAAACTTGAACACCACTAATTACTAATGTAGTTGACCAGTTATACATACCGGTTAATAAGTTTGGAGAAACGACAAGATAACCGCCATTATTGCAAATCAAGGTATCACTACTTCCAAAAGAGGTAATAATTACTTTACTTTTAGGCATTTCTGTCGAAGTTTTCATAAAAAATGGCAATGTATCCACCAGGATGATCGAAGAGTCTGCTGGGCAAAAGCGCATCACATTGCCACCACCGCGTGTAGTTATACCCACTTGGTGCACAGGGTGTGAATTCATATTAAA
>DORI01000059.1 GCA_003512365.1 Crocinitomicaceae bacterium
ATCTCTTTATGCTTATTTCATAGAAACAATTTTAGTACATTACCATAGCCAAAATTACGCCAATAATAATGCTCATTAATTTCAGTAGGTTAAATTTATGATTTTCGGACGTTTCGAAAATAATTGTGGTTGAAATATGCAAAAACATTCCAACAACCACGGCTAAAATCATGTGGACATCAATTCCAAGGTTAGTGGGTGAAACGGTTAAACCGAGAAATACCCCTAAAGGCGTCATTATTCCAAATAACCCCAGCACAAGCCACTTTAACCAAGGTTTTAAAGTGGTATGGTATAAAAGAGTCATCAAGGCAACAGCTACCGGAATTTGATGAAAAATAATTCCCCAAAAGAGCGTATCGTGTTGGTGATGGTCTTCTGATTCGATGCCAGCAAAATGATTTCCTAATGGTATCCCTTCAATAATGGAATGAATAGAGAGAGACAGAAATAAAAGCCATGGCAACTGTTGTTTAGAATGCACATGTACATGCCCATGTTCGATTCCACCTGAGAAATACTCCAAAATTAATTGAATCAAAAATCCATACAATATATATAAACCTACACTTTTATCTTCGTCGTGATATAAATCGGGTAATAAATGCTCAAAAATAATAGCCAATAAAAATCCACCACTAAAAGCCAATAACAACTTTATCCATTGATTTTTATTATTGGTATGTAGATAGGCAACGAGTGAACCACCTAAAAGTACCGATGCAAACAATCCTATTACTACTGCACTAAGTTCCATCAGATTTTTTCGGCAATGATTATTAATCGATCCGATTCTTCCCCGTCAAATGAATTCAACTGATAATCGCCAAATACATGTTTAATGATAAATTTTCCGTTCAAAAGTTTCTTAAAGTCAGCTAAAAAAAGCGATTGCACGCGTTCCATAAAACTGTGAGATTTCGTTCCGTCCAATACATCAATGAATTTATAAATGTGTTCTTTGTCCCATTTCCTTCGAATGGAAAAGTGGATATCATCTATTATTTTTTCCTCGGATAGCACAAGATTTTCAATGATTTTGCGAGCATTCATAAAGTCGATGACAAACATTCCTTTTTCGTCGAGCATTGCATGAACTGATTGGATAATTTGTTCATTTTCAGTTGAACTTTCAAAATACCCAAAACTCGTGAATAAATTAAAAATAGCAGCGAAGCGCTCATTGGGAATTATTTCCCGCATGTCATGTACTGAAAATCTTAAGCCTGATTTCGCGTTTTCTTGTGCTGCTTTAATACTATTCCTGGATAAATCTACACCCAATACATTTAAACCTGATTGGTGTAACATCAAGGAATGTCTTCCTTTTCCACAAGCTAAATCTAATACTCCCGCTTCTTTGGGGAGGTTTAAAAGTTTGGTGAGCTGCTCAATAAATAAGGCTGCCTCTTCATCATTTCTATGTTTGTATAAAACGTGATAATATGAAGTATCAAACCAAGTATCAAACCACTCTTTTTCTGTCATTAGGCAAATGTAAGTAAAAGCAACTTAATTGCAATAAAGGAACAAAAGAGATTCTTAGTTTATTTATTCCTAAATTCGGAAGATGAAATTCATCGGAATAACAGGAGGAATTGGTTCAGGGAAAAGTTATGTAGCTCAAATTATCGAGCGAATAGGCTATCCTGTTTATTATGCAGATAAAGAAGCACGAATTCTAATGAATTCTCATCCAATCATTTCGGAGTCACTTATTGAATGGTTTGGTACAGAGATCTATTCAAATGGTGAATTGAACCGAGAAAAAATGGCAACTTGTATTTTTCATGACCAACAAATGCGTTCAAAAGTCAATCAGTTAGTTCATCCTTTGGTCCGTGAGGCTTTTGTAAATTGGGCGTCATGTCAAAATAAACCACTGGTATTTAATGAGGCAGCGATTCTTTACGAAACTGATGCGTATAAAAAATTTCATGAAATTATTTTGGTTACGGCACCTCTATCGTTGCGCATTTCTCGGGTGATGAAGAGAGATGGAATTTCCGAAGAACAAATTCGCGATCGTATGGAAGCACAGTGGTCGGACGATAAAAAGCTGAGTTTCGGCCCATATGAAATAATAAACGACAATCGCTTGCCTCTGTTGAGTCAAATCGAGGAAGTCATCGAACAATTACTTAAGTCCGATGCTTAGTTAAAAAATAGAACAAGCAGGCACCGAGTACTACCCCGCCTGTATTTGCTATGGCATCGAGAAAAGAAGGTACCCTTCCAGGCACAAGACCTTGAAGAAATTCAAGCAAAATTCCATACGCAACCATTAGGAGTATCCCTACAAATAGGTGTTTGTTCTTTTCTCTCCAAATGCCAAAAGAAAGCATAAGAATGAAATAGGCGATAAAATGGGATAATTTATCAGAACTTCCAAGTTCTACTTGTTTTGGCGGGAGTAAACTCAAAATTGCAATCCCAAAAGCGACATAAAAAAATAAACTGGCCTTAACGATCTTCGGAATTTTCATAACCTAAGGTTTTGCCTTTTTTTTCTGCTGGAATACCTTTTTTCATCCAAATTGGCATTGGTTCATTTTTGAGGTAGTGGTCAAAAAACTGGCGCATTCGAATACTCAAGTCAATTTTATTTGCAACTCGGGTTAGGTTATGATCTTCTTCGTTATAATTCAACATCCAACAAGGTTTTTGAAGTCTTCTTAGTCCATTATAAAGTTCTATTCCTTGATACCAAGGTACGGCGCCGTCTTCGTCATTGTGCATAATTAAAAGCGGTGTTGTGACGTTGGGTAGATGAAATAATGGAGAATTTTCTCTGTAAAGTTCCGGTGCCTCCCAAATAGTCTTTCCAATTCTACTTTGTTGAGATTCATATTGGAATTGTCGGTTTAAACCCGAACCCCATCGAATGCCTCCATACGCAGAAAACATATTCGATACTGGAGCTCCGGCCATCGCAGCTGCATATCTCTTTGTCATTGTGATTAACTGAGCTGTTTGATAACCACCCCAACTTTGCCCTTGTAAGCCTATTTTGAAGGAATCAATAGGAAAGCTTCTCATGACGAATTCTGTTCCACTTACGATGCAATTATAAGCAGATTTGGCAGGCTTACCTGGATAGGTATAGCGAATATCTGGAATCAGTACAAAGTAACCTGCTGAAGCATATTCAATGGGATTAATCGTACTGGCTGAAGGTCTAGGAGAATTATAATTATGCAAATTATCAGCGTTTAACTCATAAAAATAAACGAGTAAAGGATACTTTTTAGAGGGATCAAAATTTTCAGGAGAATAAAGTAGACCTTCTAAAGGCAACTTGTCATGGGCTTTCCATTTTATTAATTGAACTTTGGCCCAATTATAATCATCTTGTTGTGGATTCGTTTTGGAAATGACCTTTTCGTTTTTAAAGGTATTATCTAAAATTGATACCTCGGGATACATTGATACAGACATTGTCCGAACCATGTGTACTTTAGCATTACGAGATCTATCGATACCAAAAAACTTAAAATCTCCCACTTTCTTCGGATAAAGTCCAAAGTCGTCACCTTCATAAAAGGAGTATATGCCCGTACTTTTGTCACTTTCATTGAACCCCGTGACGTAAACATCCTTCAAATTGATATATATTGAATCAGCATTCCATTTTTGCAATGAAAACTGTGTCTTTCTCTTTTCTCCTTTTCGCTCTGTTAAGGAAAGAAGTTTATTTGCACGAATGTCGTATCCCCAAATATCATATTGCGATTGAAAGTAATAGATTGTCTCATCGTGATTATAGCCGTATGTCTCCATTGGACCTGCAAGCATTGGTTGACCATTCATTTCTTCTGTCCAAACGACATCTGTGAGGTTACACGTAATACAGGTCTCTTTTGAAGAATTAAGATCCAGCATGAAGTGTTGTTTTTTATTTGGATCGAAATAACTAAAGTATTTTCCTTTAGGTGAAATTCCACTATGATAGGACACACCTGATTTTACTAAGTTTGTTTTCCCTGTTGTGATATCAATGGTGTAAACATCTTCTAATGCAGGACTTTTCCATTGCGCGCTAACAGCATAAGCCATATTGGATGTCGCGATAAGTTTTGTTCCTTTTATTTTCGTGTCAATAGAAACATCTAATGTGTCGTTAGAAATTGGAAATAAAGTTAAATCTCTTGTATTACCAACAAATAGTTTTGTCGCTGGCCCATCTCTATCATACTGAACGAGCTGTTGAGGTTGAATATATTTGTCGTTGTAATGCCAGATATCCACGTGAACTTTTTCATTATCAGTTAGGGTATCTTTTTCATTTTTGACTCGATCAGCTACTTGAAAATATAGATAATCAGAGTTCTCAATGAAGGCTAATTCACCAGCTTCATAAACCCCTAATGTGGTATCAAAGTCATAGTTTATGGTGTCGCCTAACACCCACATTTCTTGATTATTTAAATTAAAAACATTTAGATCAAATTGCTTATTTTCATTAGTGTCTTTCGTTGCGAAAAAGGCAAATTTATCTGCAGTTGAATTCCAAACAGGCAATTGAATGGAGGTATGATTCCTTGATTCGAAAATTAATTCAGGAACCTCTTCGACGGTCATCAATTGTAGGTGGAAGGAATCGGCATCTTCCTTTTTTTCGTGTTGAACAATAGCCAAAAACACTCCCGATTTTTCAAACTCGAATTCTGTTACGTTTGGTTTTCGAAAAGTAAATTCTGGGGTGTATACACTTAGAGGATAACCGTTTGATTCAATAGGTTTTGGAGTTTTATCTTTTCGTTTGAAGATACTTTTTTTCTTCTTAGATACTGCAGCGGGCACTTTTTCGGTTGTGTAACCAATTACAGATCCCTCTTCCGCCATTTTTACGGACTTTAATTTAGGGACAACCGTCAATGAATCATCCTCCAAAGAATAGATTAATAAAGAATCTTTAGGCCATTTTTTCTTTTCAATTTTGTTGATTTCACAAGATCTTAGTGTATCGTATCCCGGTGTAATGGTAAGTGCTATAAATGATTCATTTTTTGGAAGTAAGACATTTTTACCACGAGCGAACGAATCTATAAGGGAATCCATTGTGTTGTAAATGAAGAGATAACCGTCACCAATGAGTGGATTTCTTTCGTAAGCAACAAATTTACCATTGTGGGATAATTGTACTTTTTCAGTTCTTTTCCATTCCTTATAAGCTTTATGGTCAATTGTTTTTTTTTGCGAGAAAAGCATTAAGCTTATAAATGAGAAGATTGATGTGACACAAAGATTTTTACTCATGTTCCTTTTGAATTTTTTTCGTTTTGCGCGTACTCAAATATACGCCAACAAATATGATTAACATAAAGCCTATTTTTTCAATACTGATGCTATCGCGATAATCTTCAGACCAATTTAAGGTTGCAAAAAGAAAGGTAAAGGCCATTACCAAAACAGGCTGGGTGTAAATATAGGCACTAGAAACGGATGGCGAAAGAAATTTCAAACCNNTTAGCAAATAAGTGAGAAAGGTTACCCCAACGACAACGTAGATAATTTTGAGCCAAATCAAAGTTGGAAATTCAAAGGAAGTCAACATTAAGTCATTTACCGTCGGTGGAAATAGGAGGACAAACACTAATCCGAATGTGAACACCCAAGTTATTACGGTTAATGGTTTATAACGAAGCATCAGTGGTTTGGCGATTACTAAATATATGGCATAGCTCAGCGCATTCAAAAACAAAAAGATGTCTCCTTTCCAAGAATCGGTAGAACCAGTTGCGCCTTTCCATGTGAGAAGAACAGCACCAACAGCCCCAATAAAAATTCCAATGGTATTAATAGCTGTAGGTTTATCTTTAAGTAAAAAATAAGATAAAATAAGTACCATAATGGGGTTTAAGGCCATTATTATTCCGGAATTAATAGAGGAGGATAAATTTAATCCATGAAAAAAACAAAGCTGATTTACGGCTACTCCAAATAATCCACAGAAAGCTAGTCGAATATAATCTTTCCTCAGAATTTTTTCACGTTGAATAAAAAATAACAATAACCAAAAAAGAAAGGTGGCACCAATTACTCGGAATAAAATGAAAACATTTGGACTCAAGAAATTAGGCATTATACCTTTTGCGAGCACATGACTGGCTCCGTACAACACATTCACAAACAATAATGCCAGATGAGCCTTGCTATCTTTCATGTTAACCGAAGAAACGCCACTTAGCACGCAAAGCTGTCTTTCGAAAATCGTCTAGTTTTTCCGAAATTTTTGCTCCTTCCAATTTTCTAAAAAACTTTATTGTTCCTTTACCTTGTTTAAAATCCATTTCATCTCCAAAAATTGGAATAACAGCAAGGAACCCAACTTCTCGGTCGACTAATTTAATTGGAGCTAAATCGTTGGAAAGGGCTATTGGTCTGCTAATTATAAAATGATTTTGCCGCATGGTTTCAGACAGCGCTTTCATATCTTTTCCGCAGGGCATTGTATGACCGTGCCCAAGCCAAGTTTTGTTTGTAATCACATAGTTTTTTAAGTGAATCAACCAATGTAACACCCAATTGAATTTTGGGTTGTTGTGGTCGTGAATTTCCCAATAACTGGGCAACATAAAGTACAATTCTTTGTGCGCCTCGTTCACATGTTTTTCGTGCGTATTCATGGCGCTATCGGATAATCCGTTTGTCATTAAGATGGAAGAAAGTGGCTGCTCTTTTGATTTAAAAAGTAACAGTTCTTCTCCATTAAAATCTATTTTTTCGGGAATACCCAATCTTAGTATTAACGCGTTATAAACTTCCTCCATGCCGTAAAGGTAAGCTTTTAGGTTAAAATTTCAGGTCTGAAAACTTTAATTATCCTCCCTGTTTGAGATGATATTTCTGCAGAGTTTTCACACGAGAATTCTATGGCAACATATCCAGAGGTTTGAAGGTGAACAGATTCCCCAATAAGTAATGAAGCGAATTCAGAGATACCTTCGTTGTGTCCGATAAGAAATATATCCTCTTTGGTTTGTAATGCGTTGACAAACTTCAGCAAACGTGAGCCATCTGCTAAGTAAAGTTCATTGTAAATGTGTTGATGAGCGTCCGGAAAAACACCAGCAGCAGTTTGTATGGTTCGATTTGCGGCGCTCACAAATAGGGAGAAAACGCACATTTTTTCTTTTGCAAAGAATTCTTTTAAACAATGTAATTGGAGTAGGCCTTTTTCAGCAAGATTTCTATCAAAATCCTTTCCGGAAACAGCGTATTTTTCCGTTTTAGCATGTCGAAGAAGGTGTAGAATCACAGCACTTTATTTTTCAATAAAAATGCACCTAATTTATGAAAATAGGGAAGGTGCAGGTGCTCCTGAAGTAACATCAAATGTTCAATTCTGTGGCAATCGGTTCCAACAAAATCAAAGGCTGCTGCGTCAATCAGTCGTTCGGCTTGTTTTCGTATGTCGGGACCATAATGTCCGGTAAGCGAGTTAAGGTTAATTTGAATATTAATGCCTTTCGTTCGCCACATTTCAGCCTTCTCGATGCTTCCTAAATAGTAAATATAGCGTTCAAAATGAGCGACTACAGGACGGTAACCATTCGATTGTAGTTCAAAAAATAACTGATCTATAAATTGAGGCGGGGAATGAAATGCAAATTCAACCAACACATAATTATCACCGAAAGTAAGAAGTTCTTGATTATTTATTTTCGGCATTAACGTTTCATCAAAATAGTATTCTGCAGCTGCTTCAATTTCAATTTCTAGACCGAGTTTGGTGATTTCTTCTTTTACTTTGGCTAAGCCGCCCAATATAATTTCTGGCGTATTTGGGAATCCGTCGGACATAATGTGAGGAGTGGTTATTACTTTTTTATATCCCAATTCCTTAAATTTTGTCAGCATGGCAATGGTGTGGTCCATAGATGGTGAACCATCATCAATGCCCGGAATTAAATGACTGTGTATATCAATACCAATATGTGCCAAATTAAATGGCGGTAATACTTCTTTTCTCTTGAAAAAATCAAAAATACCCATTAGCGATTTCCGTACATTGTTTCGTAATATTCTTGATAAGATCCGCTGGTAACCTTTTCCACCCATTCATGATTTGATAAATACCAATCAACCGTTTTTGAAAGCCCTTCCTCAAACGTTATAGATGGTTTCCAACCCAATTCTTTTTCCAACTTAGAGGCGTCAATAGCATAACGTTTATCATGTCCTGCGCGATCTGTCACATAGGTAATGAGCGACTCCGATTCTCCCGTTGTCCGACCAAGTTTCTCGTCCATGACTTTACAAAGGAATTTTACTAATTCAATATTAGTCCATTCATTTAAACCGCCAACATTGTAAGATTCACCAATTCTTCCTTTGTGAAAAATTGCATCAATAGCACTTGCGTGATCGACCACCCATAGCCAATCTCGAATATTGTCTCCTTTGCCATAAATTGGTAATGGCTTTTTGTTTTGAATATTATGAATCATCAAGGGGATCAACTTTTCAGGAAAATGATGACTTCCATAATTGTTGGAGCAATTCGACATCTTCACAGGTAAATGGTACGTATGGTAAAATGCCATTACAAAATGATCGGAAGAAGCTTTTGATGCCGAATAAGGACTTCTCGGGTCGTAAGGAGTTGCCTCGGTGAATAAACCAGTGTCTCCCAAGCTTCCATATACTTCGTCAGTAGAAACATGATGAAAAACGTGTGCTTCACCTTTCCATGCATCTTTCGCTGTATGCAATAAGTTTACTGTTCCAACTACATTTGTCATCACAAACTCCATTGGTCCTTCGATTGACCTATCCACGTGGGATTCAGCAGCCAAATGGATAACATCTGTGATTCCGTATTTATTAAAAACTCCTTTAACTGCTTCGGCATCCACTATGTCAATTTTCTCGAAGCGATAGTTTGGAAGATGTTCCACATCTGATAAATTGGCAAGGTTTCCAGCATATGTCAATTTATCTGCATTTACAATTAAGTAATTTGGGTAATTCGTTAAAAAGCGTCGCACTACATGTGAGCCTATAAATCCTGCGCCACCTGTAACTAGAATTTTTCGATCAAAATTTTCCATTACAAACTCCAATATTCTAAATCCTTAATTTTTCCTCTAAAAATCCCTTTAACATCAATGAAAACACCTTTTTCATTTTTCAATATTCCTTTAAAGTAGAATTCATTGAGGCCAAGGTATTCCTTATGATTAACAGCAACAATAATTGCGTCGTAGTCGTCATCGCATTGTGTTTTGAGTTCAACACCGTATTCATGAAGCATTTCGTTATAGTCGGCATGTGGATCTACAATGTGAACATTCACCTCATAAGTTTTCAATTCGTTAACGATGTCAATCACCTTAGAATTTCGGATATCGCTAACATCTTCTTTGAACGTAGCACCCATGATCAATACCTTGGTGTCTTGGATATGCTTACCTTGTTTGATCATTTTTTTTGCTGTCTGTTCTGCGATATACGCCCCCATTGAGTCGTTAATCTTACGTCCGCTCATGATTACTTGTGCATGATATCCAGCCTGCATGGCTTTGTGAGTCAAATAATAAGGGTCAACGCCAATACAATGCCCACCCACCAATCCTGGTGTGAATTTAAGAAAGTTCCATTTAGTCCCTGCAGCTTCAAGCACATCAAAGGTATTGATTTTCAATTTATTAAAAATAACAGAGAGTTCATTGATGAGGGCAATGTTTAAGTCACGCTGTGTATTCTCAATGATTTTTGCTGCTTCGGCAACTTTAATCGTTGGAGCCCTGTGAACGCCAGCTTTCACAACCAATTCGTATGTTTTTGCAATTTGATCTAGCGATTCGTCACAACAACCAGATGCTACTTTGATGACATTTTGTAGGGTATGCTCTTTGTCTCCTGGATTAATTCTTTCTGGTGAATATCCAACTTTAAAATCCTGTTTGAATTTGAGACCTGACATTTCCTCTAATATTGGAATACAATCTTCCTCTGTACATCCTGGGTATACCGTAGACTCAAATACGACATAATCTCCTTGTTTAAGAACCTTTCCTACCGTTCTACTGGCACCTAAAAGCGGTTTGAGATCGGGAAGATTCGCTTCATCAATTGGTGTAGGCACAGCGACGATAAAAAAGTTTACATTTCGTAAATCTTCGATATTTGCGCTAAATAAAATGTCGCAACCTTCGAAAGCAGAAGCTTCAAGTTCATTGCTCGGATCAATATTCTTTTTCATCAAGTCAACGCGTTGCTGATTGATATCAAAGCCCACAACTTTTATTTTTTTTGCGAATTCAAGAGCTATGGGAAGTCCCACATACCCAAGACCGATCACGGCGAGTTTCGCTTCGTGGTCTACCAACCTTTCGTAAATTAGTTTATTCATATTAGTGAGTATAGATTGATTGAATGTTTCGTATTTTATAAATTCTTTCGATAATTTCCACAACCTTAAGGCCTTCTAACGCATTTGTGGTTGGAGATGTTCTACCTTTCAAGGTATCAATAACGTTGGAAATTACGTAATTGTGATTTGCCGCTGATCCTTTGTAAGGACCATAATCATTGGCAGGATTTGACGGCTTAAGTGTAGGCATTTCGTAATCTTTTATATTGCAAACCTCCACTTCGTTCATGTATTGTCCACCGATTTTCACGCTTCCATTTTTACCAACAATGGTCATGGAAGATTCAAGATTTTGGTTGGCCACCGCCGTTGAATAATTAATACAGCCCATTCCGCCATTAATAAAGTCAAAACTTACAAATCCCGAATCTTCAAAAGCTGTGGTATCTTTATGGTTAAAGTCAGCGAATTTCCCCTGAATGTTGTCAATATCACCAAACAACCAATACATGATATCAATGAAATGTGAGAATTGTGTAAATAGAGTTCCCCCATCTAAATCTTCTGTTCCTTTCCATCCTCCGGGTTTGTAGTAGCGCTCGTCGCGATTCCAATAACAATTTAATTGCACCATATAAATTTCACCAAGAATACCTTCAGAAACAATTGATTTTATCCACTCCGAAGGGGGNNTACTTGTTTTGAAACTTGCAAGGCTTTGAAAATTATTTCTTCACAACTTGTTTTTGTTAAGCCCATTGGTTTCTCGCAAACAATATGTTTTTTCGCTTCTAAAGCTTTCAAAGACTGTTCAGCGTGCAATCCATTGGGTGTACAAATATTGACAACATCAAATGATAATCCACTTGAAAGAAGTTCTTCAATACTGCTAAAAAATGGCACATCGAAATCTTGAGCCCCGCATTCCTCCTTGGTGCGGATGTCTACCATTGCGACTAATTCTCCCTCATTGTCACGGCGAATCATTTCTGCGTGTCTTTTTCCAATGTGACCAGCACCAACAACAGCAAACTTTATTTTTGTATCGTTTGTCATCCGATTTTACTTACGTTATTATTTTCTAATTTATATTTTTCTTGGCTCTCTGAGCAGATGGCAATTCCGGAGGCATCAAAATTTAGTCTGTGACCGAATTCGCTCATCCATCCTATTTGTCTTGCGGGATTTCCAACTACTAGCGCGTAGGCGGGGATATGTTTTGTGACCACTGCACCTGCACCTATAAATGCATATTCACCTATGTCGTGACCACAAACTATTGTAGCATTTGCTCCGATACTCGCTCCTTTTTTAACAGTTGTTTCACTGTATTGCCCTCTTCTGTTTACCCCACTTCTTGGATTTATCACATTGGTGAATACCATTGATGGGCCGAGAAATACATCATCTTCGCAAATAACTCCAGTGTAAATAGATACGTTGTTTTGTACTTTAACGTTATTTCCTAATATCACGTCGGGTGATACGACAACATTTTGACCAATGTTGCAGTTTTCGCCCATTTTGCAATTTGGCATGATATGAGAAAAATGCCATATTTTGGTTCCGTTTCCTATTTGGCAACCTTCATCAATGATAGCAGATTCGTGGGCGTAATAACTCATATTATTTTATAATGTATTTATCGAAATTATAATGATCTGTTTCCATGAGCTCCTCTTGAGTCAAGGTTTTAAAAAAGGCATAAGTTCTTTTCAATCCTTCGGCACGATCAATTTTTGGTTCCCAGTTGAGAATCGCGCGCGCTTTTGAAATGTCCGGTCGTCGTTGTTTTGGATCATCGGTTGGTAAATCTTTGTACACCACTTTTTGATTTGTTCCGGTTAGTTTGATAATTTCTTCTGCAAATTCGCCGATGGTAATTTCTGATGGATTTCCAATATTTAAAGGATAAGCGTAATCACTATGCAGGAGTCTAACAATACCTTCAACTAAATCATCGACATAACAAAATGATCTCGTTTGACTTCCATCTCCAAAAATTGTCAAGTCTTCACCTCGAAGAGCCTGACCAATAAACGCAGGTAACACTCGACCGTCGTTTAGTCTCATGCGTGGTCCGTAGGTATTGAAAATTCTGATAATTCGAGTTTCTAATCCGTGGAAATTGTGGTAAGCCATGGTGATGGCTTCTTGAAATCTTTTGGCTTCATCGTAANNTCCCCAATATTCCTCTGTTTGAGGATGAACAGTCGGGTCTCCGTAAACTTCTGATGTTGATGCAATTAAAACGCGAGCTCCTTTTGCTTTTGCTAACCCAAGGCAATTGTGTACACCGAGGGAACCTACTTTAAGGGTTTGAATTGGAATTTTCAGATAGTCAATTGGACTTGCAGGGGAAGCAAAATGTAAAATATAAT
>DORI01000176.1:0-16082 GCA_003512365.1 Crocinitomicaceae bacterium
CCCGAGAAAATGCAACAACCTGGACGACCCCTGATGGCAACTTGTGGTTATTTGGAGGAAAAGGAAAGACAGCAAATCAAACTGGATTTTTAAACGACCTATGGTCTTTTTCTATTTCAACCAATAAATGGACATGGCGAGGAGGAACAAACACTGTTAATCATCTAGGAACATACGTTTCACAAGGAACATCAACAAATAATGGAATGCCCTCTTGCCGACAGAATGCATCATCATGGGTAGGAATCGATGGTTGCTTATACCTTTTTGGAGGCCAACAAACACCTTCCACAAATCCCTTTTACAATCTGAATGATTTATGGAAATTTAATCCAAATACCAATGAATGGACCTGGTTAATGGGTTCTTCGGTTACAAACGACGCTGGAAATTATGGCAGCCAGGGAGTAACCTCATCAACAAATAATCCACCTTCTCGTTTTGGTGCTTATTCGTGGGTTGATTCAGCTGGTAACTTTTGGCTTTTCGGCGGAAGAGTATGTATCTCATGTAACNNACTCAAAATCAAGGCTCAATCACTAATTATCCTGGTGCGCGTCAAGCAGGGCTAACTTGGGTAGATTCAAATGATAATTTATGGTTATTTGGTGGAGATGGATGCAGTGAAAATGGAACGGTAGGTTATTTATCTGATTTGTGGAAATTTGAAATTTCATCAGGAAAATGGACTTGGGTAAAAGGAAATAAAACTACAGGAATTGGTGGTACATATGGTACTTTGGGTACATCAAACTCAACTAATTTACCTGGATCAAGGCAAATGTCAATTTCATTCAACGATAATTCAAATAAACTATGGTTACTTGGTGGATGGGGTCAGTTGGATCCTGCTAATTTTGGACGACTGAATGATCTATGGTCATTTAATCTGAGTGATTCAAACTGGACATGGGAGGCAGGATGTAATTGCGTGGACGATACTGCAAATTATGGTGCTGTTGGTCAATCAAGTTCAAATTATCATCCTGGAGGAAGAAGAATGTCGGCATCTTGGCAATACAATGGTGATTTTTTCTTTTTTGGTGGAAACGGATATGATAAATTAGATAGTTTGGGGCTGATGGGTGATTTGTGGAAAATCTCTGTCAACTCATCTTCAAGTTTGGATGAAAATCAAGACGTATTGAAAAAGTATCTTCTTTATCCGAATCCTACAACACAAGAATTTATGCTTAGTGTCTCCTCTGAATCCGTTGGGAAAACCTATAAAATTGTAGATCAGTTTGGTAGAATGATTAAAACAGGACGTATTGAAAGTGAAAAACACATTATTTCAATTGAAGGAATTGAAAACGGCTACTACACTATTAGCATAGGAAATATTCACTTGAAGGGGTTAATTCTTCGCTGATTCAATTATCAATCAAATAGTTCATAATCAATCTGGTATTACAGAGATTTCGTTTATTTTTTAGTATATTCGTTGTCTAGGTTATCTCATGATAAAAAATCTTCTTTTAGTAAGTTATTTGTGCTTGAATTGTCATTCGCTTTTGGTGGCGCAACAATCACATAGTTACACAGAAGAATTCAGGAAAACACCTTTTGCAGTAACTTCTAAGGAAGAAAATATACCGTATTCCAAATTTAGTGAAGATGAAACGAAGAGAACAATCTATTCAAGGACCTATAAAACGGCCAAGGGAGACGTAAAAAGTGAATTTTCAACGAAACCTCTTTGCTACGAGGTTAATGGAAAGTTAGAGCCAATTGTTTCGATTCCAGTTGAAGAAATCGATGGTTCTTGGTGTGCTAATCAACAGCCAATCCAAACAAAACTACATACAAACGGAAGTTTACAGTTACTTTTTCCTGAAAACAATAAGGTTATCATTTCAACCGAAAAAATTAATTCACAACAAGCGGAAAAATCCAAGCTAATTTCAGTTTCTAAAGAAAAGAAAACAATTCAACTATCAGATGGAATTAGAAAGTCAATTACATTTATTGAAGGTGGATTTAAAGTCAATTATATTATTGAAACCCCTTCCGTTTTGCCTTCGGGTAATTTCATTATTCGCGAAAAAATTGAACTTCCAACCGCTTGGAAATTAGTTAAAGAGCAAGATGAAGTGCGCATTATGAATGGTTCTAAGAAAGTGGGCATCTTTGGACAAATTCTTTGTTTCGATCAAAATTTTGAAGTTTCTAAGGGTAATTACACCATCTTGGAGGACGGAGGTAATCATTACTTTGAATTGGCAATTGATGGTGAATGGCTGCATGGGAACCGCAATTTCCCTATCATTATTGATCCCACAATTGCTGGCACGTTGAGTCAATGGACTGGTGGAAATATTCCGTCTTGTTTTATGCCCACCTACAACAAAGATAGTTTACTTGTCAACGTCCCTGCAGGCGTCACACTTACTGGCCTTTATGTATCAAGTAGCTTTTATGCCGATCCTTTCACGCCAGCCACCATGGGGATTGGTTCCATGTATTTCAGCACAAGTTGTGCTAGTTCTCAATATTTTACAATAACTGGCGCGTTGGCTACTTCACCAGGAACCGCCTATTTGGATAGTTTCAATTTAATGAACCCCTTAAGCTGTTGCTTTCCAAAGAGCTGTAACGACACTTCAATTTATGTTCGCTTTCATTTAGGACGAAATTCGCTGGGGACAGGCTGTAATACAACCTATGTCAGATATGACCAATTTACCCAATATCCATTTAAGGTAATCATGTACGGTAAAACACCTGAAACTTATGGAAATGAATGGTATGTGCCGCAAACGTCTATTTGTTCAAATATTTGCGAGTTTACCGCCACAGGCTATGCGCGCTATGGGGTTCCACCATATACATTTACACATCCTTGGAGTGCGGATACAGTTGTAGCAGGAATAAATCAAGGCTGCAACATGGGTAATAAAAACAATTTATTCACCCTAATTAATCCAAATTGTCCGATCTATTGTGATTCCAATTTCACTGAGTTACCCGTTCCTCCCCCAGTTATTTATGATGCATGTGGAGCACAAATTATTAATATTCCGATTGAAACAAAACCAATTATTCCTGCGACCCGACCAGTTGCGGTTTATGATTCGACGCTCTGCGGAGGAACAGATTTAAATTTGATATTGACTTCTTGTTTAAATGGTGGTGTGGTAAATTATTTTGGAAATGGCATTAATGGGCAAGGAACTATAAGCCAATTGTTGCCGGCCTTAAACGATAGCATTACTATTTACAATTATTATTCATACGCCACCTTGAATAACTGCACATCGGATACTTTGCTGCACAATGTGTATATTATTTCAAATCCGGTAGCTGACATCAGTATATCACCGAATCCATGTATTGTTGAAACACCTTTTACTTTGTTGAGTAATTCAACTGCGGTGCTTGGCCCCATTGCATCTCAGGACTGGTGGCTTGAAAATAACTTTATTAGTTCAGACACTTCTTATTCTTCGGTTCTCAATATTCCCGGAAATTACACGATTTGTATTCGGATTGCAGATTTGTTTGGCTGCTCAGATACGCTTTGTGAAGTTTTGAATATAATTCCAGCTGAAATTGAAAATATAAATGCTATTACACCCAACGGAGACAATGTAAACGATGTGCTATCATTCGAGTATCTTGATTCTTATGATGAAAATGAACTGTTTATATTTAATAGATGGGGTAATTTGGTTTATTCTGCCAACCCATACTTAAACGATTGGTCAGGTGATGAATTAAAGGATGGTGTTTATTACTATATTCTCAAAATCAAGGACACTGATAAAACTTACAGTAGTTTTTTTCATTTGATTCGTTAATTTTTCAAGAGGCCGTCATTAACTTTTCTATTTTTTACAAACTTTTTACATGTATTCTTTGATGTTTTTTGAATAAGAAATTAATCTATTAAAATAATGATATTTCAACCTTTATTAATGAATTGGTACATAAATGACTTAAGGTATTCTTTCAATATTAGATTAGACATGTAATTTCTTTTTCATCAAAATGTTGCAGCCGGTATGTCCACTAATGCCAAGAGGTTTGGCAAGGTGTAAGTTGTCATTTTGTTGAACAGTTCTTATTGTGAAATCCAATCGGGAATTGTTTTTAGAATGTTGAGTGTCGCTTCTTCTTCGCTGTCCGAAGTAGGAGTGTAATCATATTCCCAATTCGCTTCTGGAGGCATACTCATTAAAATAGATTCAGTTCGACCACCTGAATAAATCCCAAATTTGGTTCCTTTATCGTGCAATAAATTAAATTCCACGTAGCGGCCTCTGCGCAACGCTTGCCATTGCTTTTCTTCAATAGTTGGTTCCGTCAGTTCATTAAAGTTTACTTGTTCACTGTATACTACTGGAAACAATTCGCCAAGTGCTATACTGAAATGAAGTAAAGCAGTTTTGCTTAAACCTGTATTTTGCTCGTTTTTATGATCGTAGAATATTCCACCAATTCCTCTTGTCTCACCTCTGTGAGGCAGAAAAAAATAGCGATCTGCCCAAGGTTTAAATTCCTTATAAAAAGCGGGATGATGCCTATCACAAACTTCTTTCAAGGAGCGATGAAATAACATTGCTTTCGATTTGTCTACATAATGAGGTGTCATGTCAATACCACCACCAAACCAATATTCACCTGAATCAAGCTCAAAATAACGAACATTCATGTGCATAATAGGATGCCTCGGATGTTTGGGGTGTAAAACAATGGAAACTCCTGTGGCAAAAAAGGACGCTCCTTCCATTTGCAATTGCTGTTTCATGTCATCGCTAACGTCACCATGAACAGCAGAAAACGCAACTCCACCTTTTTCAAGAATGGCACCGTTTTTAATTACACGTGTGAAACCGCCCCCGCCTTCCGAACGTGTCCACGAGTCTTCGTGAAATTTCCCTAGCGCATCCATACGCTCAAGCTTTTCTGTAATATGAAGCTGAAGTGCTCTGAACTGCTCCGAAATCTCTTCTCTCATGGTTTAAGTAAATTTCTCGTTTTGAACTGTTCAAAAATCACAGGAATATAAGCAGCGTTTTCAAAACCATCTGTCTCATTTCTCAGTGCGGGTGAAAGAGAAGAAATAACACCTTCTTGGATTTGTTTTTGCCAAGAATATGACAACACATTTTTTGTAACGTCATAACCTAAACAAACGGTTTTTGTTAAATCTGCTTGTTTCGAATTCCTAAATTTTTTATGAAACAACTTAATAGATTCATCGTCATATTCAAATTGGTTGGGTGCAGCAAAAAGAAACGTAAATTTATTCTTAATCGTAGCATTGACCTCCTTCCAATCGGTCCAATCTTTTAATCCAATAACTTTAAAGTTTTCTGATGTTTGATAACTTGTCAATAATGGCAGAACTTTTTCCTTTTCAGTTGACAAGAAAACATAGTAAATCGGACCACCTATTTGCTCAAATTGCTTGTAATTTTTGAATGTAGCTTCGATCAGAGGTGAATCACTGTTTTTACTTTCGTTCCTAAACGTCGAGGAAAAGATATTTTGCATCCAATTTTCATCGGTTTTTTCATTTTTTATAAGGACAATTCGTCCGGGTAATGTTCGGCAATATTTTGCCATGCCCATAATTAATTGCTCATTCGTAGTGGAATATGTCAGAGCAAATGGGTTTTTCTTAACTACAGATGGGGAAACAGAGGTCGGGAAAACGATATATATTTGTTTTCCTAAAGACCAGTTGTGCAGTAATTCGGCTTCTTTTTTGTCAAAAGGTGCAAAAATAAGATCGTATGAACTCAATTTTTCCGAAGCAACAATATCCATGAACGATCTTCCTTTTTGGTAATAATCTATAATTTTAACAGATGCCGAATATCCTGCGCGTTCCAAGCTATCGAGTGCCATCCGAGCTCCGATGTAGAAGTCAACACCAAAATTCGAAACACTCTTGTTAACTTCTGATAAGCTGTCCAAATTCAAGGGTAGTAAAATGGCGATTTTAGGAGATTTTGGAAGCTTTTCTCCCCACTTCAAGGAATTAGTAATTGGAGGAGTGATTTTAACAGGAGTGCGTGTTGGAACTGGTGATAAATTTTCTTTTTTCAAAGGTATTTTCAATTTCTGACCGGCATTTATTTTGGTGGAATTAAGTTGATTGTATTCCAAAATTCGCTGCACTGGAATCATGAATCGCTTGGCAATAGTATACATATTTTCTTGTGGGAGAACAGTGTGTTCAACTACGCTATCTGAAAAAGTCAATCGAACATTTCCTGCTACATTTGTCGCATTCGAAATTGGTTCAGGGTTACTGGTTTCTGCAATTGCAATTCTTGGCACAGCGTTACGAATACTTAATTTTTGATCAATTTTTAATCCGTTTTCCGTGCTTGGATTTTGGGCAATAATCGAATCCACTGAGACATCATACATTCTGCTAAGTTTGAATAATGTTTCTTGTTTCTCCACTACATGCGAGATTGTTTTTCGCACAACAGGCACATAAACCACTGTACCATTTGTCAATCCTCGTTCGATACCAGGATTTGCCTTGAGTAAATCATCAATGGAACATCCATACCAGCGTTGAATACCATAAATACTGTTTCCTTCCTCCACTGTGTGGATATAAAATACGCCATCTTCTTTCTTTAATACTTCTGCGTATTGAGCGGAAATATTATTTAAAGTAAAAAGTAAAATAAATAAGAATAAAATGTTGATATTCAATTTATTCCCATTCAATAGTTGCTGGTGGTTTTGAGCTAATGTCATAGGTTACTCTGTTAATTCCTTTCACTTGATTTATTATGCGATTGGATACTTTGGCTAAAAACTCATAGGGCAAGTGACACCAATCTGCTGTCATGCCATCGGTGGACGTTACCGCTCGCAAGGCTACAGCATTTTCATATGTTCGTTCGTCGCCCATTACCCCGACAGATTGAATAGGGAGAAAAATCGCACCTGCTTGCCAAACATCATTATACAACCCATCTTCTTTCAAACTATCAATAAAAATCGCATCGACCTCTTGCAAAATGCGTACCTTTTCTTTTGTGACTTCTCCAAGAATTCTTATACCTAAGCCCGGACCTGGGAAAGGGTGTCTACCAAGTATGCGTTGATCAATATGTAAACTCTTGCCAATTCTTCTTACTTCGTCTTTAAATAAGAGTCTAAGTGGTTCTACAACCTTTAGCTTCATGTAATCGGGTAATCCGCCGACGTTGTGATGCGACTTGATAGTTTGCGAGGGCCCACCAGTGGCAGAGACCGATTCAATTACATCTGGATAAATGGTACCTTGTCCTAACCATTTTGCACCTTCAACTTTTTTGGATTCTTCATCGAAAACTTCGACAAATACCCTGCCTATCGCTTTGCGTTTCCTTTCGGGATCAGTTTCGTTTTTAAGGGCTTCATAAAACTTTTCTGATGCATCTACTCCTTTGACATTCAGACCCATATTTTTGTATGATTCAAGTACTGATTCAAATTCGTTTTTTCGCAGGAGGCCGTTGTCTACAAATATACAATAAAGGTTTTCGCCAATAGCTTTGTGTAAAAGTACAGCAGCAACTGAGGAATCAACACCACCTGACAAACCGAGTATTACCTTGTCTTGACCAAGTTCCTTTTGAAGATTTCGTGTTGTTTCTTCTACGAATGAATCGGGTGTCCAATCTCCCGAACAACCAGACAGTTCGTAAACGAAATTTTGTAGCAACATTTTCCCTTCAGTTGAATGATAAACTTCTGGATGAAATTGAATTGCATAAGTGCTCTCTCCTTCAATATGATAGCCTGCAATTTTTACATCTTCAGTACTTGCGATTATGCGGTAGTGATCAGGGATTTTTTGAATAGAATCTCCGTGAGACATCCATACTTGGCTATCATTTGTCATGCCTTTAGTTAACGTGTTGGACGCGTCGACATATTTCAAATGCGCTCTACCATATTCGCGTGTGTTCGAAGGCATTACTTCTCCACCGAAATGATGCGCTAAATACTGAGCTCCATAGCATATTCCCAACAATGGGAGTTTTCCTTTTATCCTACTCAAATCTGGTTTAGGAGAGTCTACATCACGAACAGAAAAAGGACTGCCTGAAAGAATGACACCTTTTATATTTTCAGTTAGTTCAGGAATTTTATTCCAAGGGTGAATTTCACAGTATACATTGAGTTCTCTGATTCTTCTGGCAATGAGTTGCGTGTATTGAGATCCGAAATCTAAAATTAAAATGGTCTGATGCATGCAACAAAGATAATTTCTTTATTCTATCGATTACATGCTTCAGGTAAGTCAGATTTCAGATTATTTATCAACAGAAAATAAGATTCTTACATCATGATATAAAGCGTATTTTCTTGCATTTTATCTTAGTATAAATCGTATCTTTGGCTTTCCCAAAATTTAGGTGATGATTGGAGATATTTTAAAGAAACTTTTTGGTGATAAAAGTTCAAAGGACAAAAAAGAGTACTGGCCTTATGTTGAAAAGGTAGTAGAAGCTCATAAACAAATAATTTCGTTAACTGACAATGAGTTGCGATTAAAAACAAGAAGCTTTCAAGAAAAGATAAAAAACGATAAACAATCATTGGAAGATGAATTGTCTGCTTTACAACAAAAAGCCGCAGATTTCAATACCTCATTGGAAGAGAAAACTGCTTTGTTTGAAGAGATCGAGAAAATAGAAAAGAAGATTGATGAACAAATCGAAACTTCTTTACTCGAAATTTTACCGGAAGGTTTTGCAGTTGTTAAAGAAACAGCTCGTAGGTGGGCTGAAAATGGTCAATTGACAGTTGAGGCAACGGAATTTGATCGTGAATTGTCGTCGAGAAAAGATGGTATTCAGCTTCAAGGAGACAAGGCTATTTGGTCGAATGAATGGACTGCTGCTGGAGCAAAAATCAAATGGAACATGGTGCATTACGATGTTCAGTTGATGGGGGGAGCGGTATTGCACAAGGGAAATATTTCTGAGATGCAAACGGGAGAAGGAAAAACACTTGTTGCAACACTTCCTGTTTACCTGAATGCATTAGCGGGTAAAGGAGTTCATGTTGTTACAGTGAATGATTACCTGGCAAAACGTGACTCCGAATGGATGGGGCCGCTTTATCAATTTCACCAATTATCTGTAGATTGTATCGATAAACACCGTCCAAATTCATCAGAAAGAAGACAAGCCTATTTGGCAGACATCACTTTTGGTACCAATAACGAATTTGGTTTTGATTACCTCAGAGATAATATGGCTGGACATACCGATGATTTGGTGCAGAGAAAACACCATTATGCCATCGTTGATGAGGTCGATTCCGTTTTAATTGATGATGCGCGAACGCCTCTTATTATTTCAGGTCCAACACCAAAAGGTGATCAACATGAGTTTTATGAACTTAAACCGCGAGTTGAAAAAATTGTAAATGCTCAGAAACAGTACATTCAGCAATGTTTGAGCGATGCAAAGAGAATGCTAGCCGTTATTAATGATCCGACCGATGATAAAAATCAAATGAAAGAATTCCTTGAAGAAGGAGGGAAGGCATTGTTGAGAGCGCACAGAGGTTTGCCGAAAAATAAACCTCTCATCAAATTTTTATCTGAGCCGGGTATTAAGGTACACTTGCAAAAGACAGAGAACTTCTTCATGCAAGAGCAAGGAAAGCAAATGAAGAAAATTGACGCGGAATTGTTTTTTGTTATTGATGAAAAAAATAATACTATAGAATTAACTGACAAAGGAATTGATTTAATTTCTGGAACTGATGACAGGCAATTCTTTATTATGCCAGATATTGGAGCTGAAATCGCCAAATTGCAGAAAGAGAATTTAGATCAAAAGACTTTTTTAGAAAGGAAAGATTCACTAGTCAGAGAGTATTCAATTAAATCTGAGCGCATTCACTCGATAAACCAACTTTTGAAAGCATATACCTTATTTGAAAATGAGGTAGAGTATGTAATCATGGATGGCAAAGTGAAAATAGTGGACGAGTCAACAGGGCGTATTCTCGATGGAAGAAGGTATTCAGATGGGCTACATCAAGCTATCGAAGCCAAAGAAAATGTTCAAGTGGAGGCAGCAACACAAACATACGCGACGGTAACCTTGCAAAATTATTTCAGAATGTACCACAAGCTTGCGGGAATGACAGGTACGGCTGAAACAGAAGCTAAGGAATTCTGGGACATATATAAATTAGATGTGGTCGTTATTCCAACAAATAGGTCAGTAGTTAGAAAAGATCTTGATGACTATGTATACAAAACTGCGAGAGAAAAATACAATGCTGTTATAGTTGAGGTTGAATCTCTTGTGGCACAGGGAAGACCTGTACTTGTTGGTACAACAACTGTAGAAATTTCCGAGTTATTGAGTCGATTGCTTCAAATGAAGAAAATTTCTCATCAAGTCTTAAATGCAAAATACCACCAAAAAGAGGCCGAAATTGTCGCGAATGCTGGTTTGGCAGGAGCAGTTACGATCGCAACAAATATGGCGGGTCGTGGAACTGATATCAAACTTGGTGAAGGAGTGAAAGAGGCAGGTGGATTGGCAATAATTGGTACTGAACGCCACGATTCACGTCGTGTAGACAGACAGTTACGGGGTAGATCTGGTCGTCAAGGAGATCCAGGTTCTTCGCGATTCTTTGTTTCATTAGAAGATGACTTGATGCGCAAATTTGGTTCCGAACGAATTGCAAAGATTATGGACAGAATGGGACTAAAAGAAGGTGAAGTAATAACTGCAGGCCTGGTTTCAAAATCAATCGAACGCGCTCAGAAAAAGGTAGAAGAAAACAACTTTGGAATGCGTAAACGCCTATTGGAATACGATGACGTTATGAACGCGCAACGAAAGGCAATTTACAGAAAACGTAAAAATGCGTTGTTTGGTGATCGTTTG
Organism: Crocinitomicaceae bacterium; assembly: GCA_003512365.1. Taxonomy (GTDB): domain Bacteria; phylum Bacteroidota; class Bacteroidia; order Flavobacteriales_D; family Crocinitomicaceae; genus UBA952. The sequence continues at coordinate 10,884 of DORI01000176.1, forward strand.
GATGTAGATGTCGACAACATGTTCTATGAGATGTGTGATACCATAGTTCAAAAACACCGAGGTTCAGAGTATGCTGAATTTGAATTAGATTTAATCCGAATTTTGGGGATTAATTCTCCTGTCGATGATGTTGAATTTAAAACTACCGACACGATTGATCTTACCGAAAAAGTATACCGTGAAATGCGCGATCAATACGATCGAAAATGTACGAAAATAGCTGAAAAAGGCCTTCCGCAGATTAAGCATGTTTACGAAACAATGTCGGATAAGTACAAGAATATCGTATTCCCACTTTCAGATGGCCGAAGAGAAATGCAATTAATTGTGAACCTTGAGGAAGCATACAATTCTGAAGGGAAAACTATTACAAAGTCCTTTGAAAAGAATGTGATTTTATCTAAAATTGACGAGGAATGGAAAGAACACTTGCGAGAAATGGATGATCTTCGCTCTGCAGTGAACAATGCAACGTATGAACAAAAAGATCCGCTCGTTATTTATAAATTAGAATCCTACAATTTATTTCGTTCTATGCTTGATCGCCTAAATCAAGATGCCGTAGAATTACTTATGATGATGGATTTACCTGTTGAGCAACAAATTCAGAGCACGAATAAGGAAGACAAACAGAATAATTACGAGAGAAGTAGTACTAATTCTGCTAATACATCTTCCACTGCGCCACCAAAATTTTCAGGTCGCCAAGGTTATCAAGAAGCGATAAACAACTCGTTCCCTCAAGAAGAGAAAAGACAACCAGTGATAGCTGACCCAAAAGTTGGTCGAAATGATCAATGTCCATGTGGTTCTGGAAAGAAATACAAGCAGTGTCACGGTAAATAATGGCAGCGTTACCGACCAATTTGGTAATTATCGGAACGGGTAGGGTAGCAGAAGCCTTAATTCGCTTTTTATCTACTAGAAAAGGGCTAAACATTTGTGTAATTGGTCGAAATTCTGCGAGGTTAAAAGAAATTCAATTAAAATATAACGTTGTAATATCTGAAAATCTAAACGATTCAGCAGTTGAATGGGCCATTGTTGCCATTTCTGATGATGCACTTAAAGATGTCATCTCGAAGGTAAAAGCGAAATGGATTTCATTAACAGCTGGTACGGCAGATTGGAGATTATATGGAGAAAATTGCTCAATTCTTTATCCTCTTCAATCGTTTTCAGCAAATGCAGATATTCAATTAGAAAATATTCCTTTTATAATTGATGGAGACACATCTTCTATTTCTAATTTAGAAAAATGGACCGATTTATTATCATTGAAGGCACAGCAATTTGATTTAGAAAAGAGAGAAAAACTTCATGTGGTTGCCGTTTTCCTAAATAATTTTGTTCACCACATCATGGCAAAAGGTATTGACCTAGCTAAAAATTATGAGATAAATCCTGAAATCTTTGAGGCACTCATTTCTGAGACCTTTAATCGATTTGACATGGAAAATCCTTATTCTCAGCAAACTGGTCCAGCTGAACGAAAGGATGAGGTAACCTTAGAAAAACACAGGAAATATCTTTTAGACGGAAACTTATCACTTTATAATATGTTGTCAATGAGTATAAAAGCTATAAAAGATGCAGAATTATAAAATAAAACTGAATAAGATTTCCACCTTTATTTTTGATGTTGATGGTGTTTTTACGGATGGGAAAGTATATTTAATTAACGATGATGTTATTCGAGCGCTGAATTCTAAAGATGGTTACGCCGTTCAGTATGCAACGAAGCTAGGCTATAAGATTTTTATTATCACAGGCGGTAATTCACAACAAGTAAAAGATCGATTATTGAATCTTGGGGTTAACGAGGTTCACCTCGCGGTAAAAAGAAAGTTAGAATGCTATGAAAATATTTTGCTGCGATTTCAGTTATTACCAGAGGAGGTTTTATATATGGGGGATGATATTCCGGACATACCCGTGTTAAAAAAAGTTGGAGTTTCCACATGTCCTCAAGATGCTTGTTCAGATGTGAAAATGTTTGTTGATTATCAATCTCATCGAAATGGTGGATTCGGCTGCGTACGTGATGTAGTAGAGCAAACCCTTCGAGTTCAAGGAAAATGGCTTTTGGAGGAGGCCTTTGAGTGGTAAGAAAACTATTACTTTTTACTGTTGGCTTATTCTTTCTTGCGTCATGTTCGAAAGAAGTTCAAATTGATATTCCTCAATTTAAAGAAAAAGTAGTGGTGGAAGGAAGATTATTTGCAGGTGAATTTCCTGTTGTACTGCTTTCGTTAACTCAAAACATCTACGCACCTACGGATATTAGTAATTACCTAGCGTCTTTTATTTCTGATGCTCAAGTGTACATGGTGGTGGATGGAGATTCGGTGGCATTAAATCCTGTTCCATTGAATCAACTCGAAATGGAAGCGCTTGCTCGCGTTTCTGAGATTTTAGAAATTGAACCTGAGGAAGCAGCGCTTTTGCCAATTGTTGCCTACACGACAACACAACCTACCTTCAAAGGCACGATAGGTAAAACACACCGCTTAACGATATCATATAAAGGATCATATAGTTATGCAGAAACAACCTTATTGAATCCAATTTCGTTGACAAATCTCGTTTGGCAACCTGAAGTATCAAATTCAGCGTACGGAAGACTAAACGCAGGATTTCAAGATCCAATAGCTAATTACGATGCCTATTATTGGGAGGTTAAGCGCATTCATCAATTTAATGGTGAAGTAATTGATAAGAGTTATGAAAGACCTAGTGGGGGATATATTCGAGACAAATATTGGAATGGAACTTTTAGGAACTTGAATTATGGTAATCCTTTAAAAAGAAAAGACACTACTCATCTTGAAGAATATCGTAGGTATTTCCGCGAAGGAGATCAAGTTGTTGTTCGATTTTCAAAGATGGAATATGAAGTCTATGAGTTTTTTAGAACACGAAGAGAACAAATCGAAAACCAAGGTAGCCCTTTTGCTTCCCCTTTGAATGTTAAATCTAATTTAGTAGGTAATGCCGTTGGGATTTGGGCAGGGTTTTCACCTAGTTATGACACCATCGTTTGTCAACCTTGACAACTTTCACATCCAATCACGAAGGAATAAATTGAATTCTTTTCTTAGTTCGTTGAAATTTTGTTCAAAATAGCGGATAAAGTCTTGATTTTTATCGTCTACAATTACTTTTCTATGGTCTACTGCAGTTGGATTTTTTGCTACTTGCATTTGTAGTTCATNNTGAATTTTAATGGTGTGTTTTAATTCATCAATATTATTTCGTTGAATAATAAATTGATTTTGAAAGTGTTCGACTTGTTTCAATACTTCTTTATCTGTGTTTTTCGCTGTCACTTCACTCAAGCGTTCTTTTAAGATGGCTATTTCTTCCGTGTAAAATTCCAATCTATTTAAGTAATCTAGGTGTTTTTGATGCTGGTCGTAAATAAATTCCTTTGTCTCCATAGTGTTGATTTTAGCACAAATTTCAGGAGATGTTACTGAAAAAAATATGATGCAAATCAACTTATCTGCTGATTCTACTCAATTACCAAAGAAAACACTTTTAAAATTACCTTATCTTTGCGCTAAATTATACCTATGTCTAAGCCAGTACGTGTGCGTTTTGCGCCTTCTCCGACAGGACCCTTGCATATGGGGGGAGTTCGAACAGCACTTTACAATTATCTTTTTGCAAAAAAAAATAACGGAACTTTTATCATTCGAATTGAGGATACGGATCAAACGAGATTTGTTCCAGGTGCTCAAGATTACATAATGGATGCCTTAAAATGGTGTGGAATAATGCCCACTGAAGGTCCTGGTCTAGGTGGTGATTTTGGACCGTATGTTCAATCAGAACGAAAAGCAATGTACCGTCCGTATGCCGAAGAGTTGGTTAAAAATGATAAGGCATATTATGCTTTTGATACCGCAGAAGAATTGGATGAAATGCGCGAAAAAGCGAAACAGATGGGTATGCCAAACTGGCAATATAATGCGGTTACGAGAAACTCAATGAAGAATTCATTGACCTTACCTTCCTCTGAAGTGGAACGCTTATTAGAACAAGGAGTTCCATATGTTATTCGTATGAAAATGCCACGAAATCACGATGTTCGTTTTCAGGATTTGATTAGAGGGTGGGTGGTAGTAAATACTAATAATTTGGACGACAAGGTTTTATTCAAAAGTGATGGGATGCCAACGTATCATTTAGCAAACATTGTAGATGATCACACCATGGAAATTAGTCATGTAATTCGTGGAGAAGAATGGTTGCCATCCGCACCCTTACATGTTATGTTGTATGAAGCATTTGGATGGGAGCAACCTGAATTTGCTCACTTACCACTATTACTAAGACCAGACGGAAACGGAAAACTCTCAAAACGCGATGGTGATAGGTTAGGATTTCCTGTATTTCCAACAGATTGGGTCACTGCGGAAGGTGAATTATATTCTGGTTATCGAGAAAAAGGATATTTCCCAGGAGCTTTTATTAATATGTTGGCATTTTTAGGTTGGAATCCTGGTACAACCCAAGAAATTTTTTCATTGGAGGAGTTAGCCGAAGTTTTTTCCTTAGAAAGAGTATCTAAAGCCGGAGCTAAGTTTGATCCCGATAAAACAAGATGGTTCCAACAACAATATTTGCGTCAACAGTCAAACTCGGAGTTAGTAGATACCTTGAATACACTTTGTGAAGGAAAATATTCGAAAGAGCAGTTAGCTGTAGTTTGCGAGTTGATGAAAGAGCGTGCTACGTTTGTTGCCGACATGTTGATAGATGGTGCCTATCTAGTGGAGAAACCATCGCGATATGACGAAGAAACTATTGCCAAAAAGTGGAAAGCGGAAACTGCGAGCATAATGAACGAATGGAAGGAAGTGATGTCGAACCTTTCTCAGTTTGATGCTCATACAATTGAAACAGCATTTAAAAGTTTTCTCGCTGAAAAGCAGTTAGGTACTGGAGCAGTTTTATTACCATTTCGACTTACTATTACCGGAGTTGGTGCAGGTCCAGGAATGTTCGACATAGCATCGTTCCTTGGAAAAGAAGAAGTACTTAAAAGAATGGAGGAGGGGCTTAAACTTATTTCTGGCCTCACTCATGCATAAAATTCTTGTTTCGGGTATTAAGATTTATGCATTTCACGGGTGCTTGGAAGAGGAGGCGAAAATTGGAAGTGATTATCAAGTTGATGTAGAAATTAATACA
>DORI01000176.1:16105-27058 GCA_003512365.1 Crocinitomicaceae bacterium
AATAAAATTGTAAAAGAGGAAATGCTGATTCGATCAAAATTATTGGAACATGTTGGTCAGCGAATTTTAAATAGATTTCACAAAGAAATAAAACATCCAGCGGCATATCAAGTGAAAATTTCCAAACTAAACCCTCCAATTAATGGGGATGTGCAATCGGTATCCATAATACTCTCAGATTAATTTTTATAAATTTTCGATTGATGAAGGTGATTTAACCTGTTTCAATCCCATGAGGGTATTCGAGTATAATACTTTCAACAGAATTTGTAAATAGTTACATGTTCATTAAAACTTGTTGTAATATTGCCGGCTTCGAGAAATAAAATCTGTTTTCCTTCAAACATTCTTTATGAGTTGTTCCCTTTGTATTCAGTTATAAATTTAACTAATTGATGAAAAGCACGCGCTCTATGTGAAAATAAATTTTTCTCGTTTAAAGTCATTTCAGCAAATGTTCTAACTTGCTTCTCAGGTACGAAAATTGGGTCATATCCGAAGCCATTTTGCCCAACTTTTCTCAATCCAATTTCTCCGTTAACTATCCCTGTAAATTGAAATTCTTGACCTTCATTAATTAGGGTGATAACGGTCTTGAAGCGGGCATTTCTATTTTCATTTCCTGACAATTTAGAAAGGACTTTATCCATATTTGCATCGTCATTTTTTTTGTCACCGGCATAACGAGCTGAGAAAACTCCGGGTTCACCATTTAAAGCTTCAATCTCTAATCCGGTGTCGTCCGCAAAACAAGTCATTTGGTATTTCTCCCAGATGTATTTTGCTTTCAATNNATTTCCAAGTAAGTTTTGAATTTCTTTCACTTTGTTTTGATTATGAGAGGCGAAGATTATTTTCATGAAAACAGGGCTAAATATTTCTCTTGATTTGACAGTACTGAATACCTCTCATCAATGGTTTGTTTTCCGGACTTTCCAATTTGCATTCTCAATGTTCTATCATGCAAAAGAAGAGCGAGATGTTCTTTCCATTCTTCTGCAGTCTTAAGTAAATAACCATTTTGAGCATGTTCAATAATTTGGTTGTTCACACCGACAGGTGACATGAGTGCTGGTATTCCTAAAGCCATGTACTGAAGACCCTTAAATCCGCATTTACCTTCTGCCCAAATATCGTTTTCTAATGGCATGACCCCAATAGATATTTTAGACAAATCTTGGATTTCAGTCTCTTTTTTCCATTTCAAAAATTTCAAGGAGTTGAGATGATAGGTGGGAGCTTCATTAGAAATGATAAGAAAATCAAAGGTGTAGGTCTTCTCCAATTCTTTGATTACAGGAACTAGAAAATCAAGATACCGCATGGTCGTGTGGGTGCCTGTCCAACCAATTACAACATGTTCTTGGTCATAGTCAGTAGATAAATTATGATGATGGATGGTATCGATAGTGGTCGGAATAATTTCAACGTTTTTATTGAATTGCGCAGCATATTTTGCCAAATAATCATTTCCTGCACTCACTTTGTAGGCCCATTTCATACAGTAATTTACCTTCCAATAGGCTTTTAATCTATGAAATTTAGCATTTGTTTCACTATAGTTCGCAAGCCAAATCGCATCATCAAAATCATATATAATTTTTTTTCTCCAAATTTTTGCAATGATCCATTCAAAAATAGGTGGACCAATATGCGCTGCTTCACGATGTATAAAAACAAAATCGTATTTTCCTAACTGAAACATCAGAAGCCAACGTTTCAAAAAGCTTATGAAAACACTCATTATTTTTTGAGGGGTTTTTCCCGATGCATACAAGGATTTCCAAGCCTTTTGAGACAAAAAAGGTTTGAAGTCATAAGAAATCCCTTCATTCGTCAAATATGTCAGATATTGCTCAAAACGAAACCGTTGAGATGGAGCCTCATTAAATGGATATGGCGCCAATATTAAGACGTATTTACTCACGGGCAGAAATCAGTTTAGAATAAACAGATTGGTAACGCGCTACTCCTTGATCAAGGCTGTAAAACTCCTTTGCGCCATTTTGACAATTTGATTTATTAAAATTTGGAAAAAGAAGGTCTATGCTTTCAAAGTCACTTGTTTCAAAGTTATTTATTGCATAACCTGCTTGATAATCGTTCACTACTTTTGCAGTGTCACCAACTCCTGCATTGCATATTATTGGGATTCCCATTGCCATAAGTTCTCCTTGTTTCGTTGGGGAAGATGCTTTTTTTGAAAAAGTTGGCTTAATGAAAAAAATCGAGGCCGAAAATAAGGAAATACACGTAGCAACCTCTTTATGTAGAACAGATATCACACGGATAGACTTTTCTTCGATTCCTAATTCGCTGGCCTTTGATAAAATCGTGGATGGACTCTCTCCGGTTACGAAGAGAAAAATAGAATTAGGTTTTTGAGATAATTGATAACGAAAATAACCTAGCATTTCGTCTAACATGTACCAAGTGCCAATTGACCCGACATAGCCAAGAACAAAATCTGTTGGTGATATGGCCAATTCTTCCGCGTAAGATTCTCTTTTTTTTGTGTCAACTTGTTTCGGATCAAAAAGCGTTAAGTCTGCACAACATGGAATGACTTCAATTTTATTATTCAAATGTTCAAGACCTTTCCAAGAAATTATCTCCTCTTTGCCAGCATAGGTTAGTGAAATCACATGGTCAGCCTCTAAAAAGAATTTGCGTTCTTTTCTTTTGAAAAAGCTATAAACAAGTTTGAAAATTGGATTTTTTATATTCCAAATCTTTCCATCCACACGTTCATCGGCCCAAAAACCACGCATATCGAACAAAAACTTAGTTTTAAATTTCATTTTCATGGCTAAGCCAACCATTGCAGATAAATAACTTCGACAATGAACGATTGAAAAATGGTACGTTTTATTTAGTTTGAGTGAAAGTTGTCGCATTCTCCAAACATCGTAAAGTGTAGAAAGTAGTGGCGGTTTTTTAGTGTAAATCCTATGATGCCATGTTATGTCGTTTTTATCGCAAAGAACTTGAATTTCATCCTTGAATTTCGCAAATCGGTCGGGCTTTTCAAAACTAATCAAGTGAAAACGATACCCTTTTTTTGAAAGTCCAATAATGTAGGGGAGTACTTGTGACTGACCCAAGGGATCTGTCATTCCGTCATAGGATAAGTAAAGTACNNCAAGACATCTAAAACAAAGATACAAACTTAAAAATAGGCGGTATAACCAAAGTGAATTTTCGTTTCTCTAAAATCAAATGAATTTTGATTGAATTTCCCCAAAGCTCCTACGAGTGCAAAGGTTCCTAGCTTAGTCCCGTATGCAAAACCAACACCAACGCCAAGCGGAAAAGAGAAATTGGTATTTAGCGTTTTATCCTGCATGAATCCTTGATCAGCAAAAAGAAATGCGTAAGACAGTTGATCTACCAAGAATCGGTATTCTATGGTGCTTATAATTTTTGTTGTTGCAAAAATTTGTTCTTCGTTGAATCCTCGAATTGAATTTAATCCACCTGTTCTAATTCTTTCATTACTATATAGACTATCCGCAGAATAGTGCTCAGCTTGAATTCCAAATTTTAAAATATGCCTTTTGTAAATGGGTAGATAGCTTTCAACTTCACCTTGAAATTTATAAACTGTAGCATAAAATTTATGTGTAGGAGTCTCAGAAAATCGATTCCCCACAGCCACATTCCCCAAAAAGGAAATGCCTTTTCGCGGATTATAAAGGTTGTCCAAACTCTTTACGTTGAATTCAGCACCAAAAAAGTGAGTTTGAATTTTAGCATTATTCGGAAATAATGGATTGACGGTTGAACCGAGTGTGTTGGAATTAAGTAATTGATAGATACCTTTTAAAAGCGCACCATTCGGCAAGGTATATTGAATTGCTAAATTTCCCTTGAGTTCTAAAAAAGTGGAGTCGCGTTTATAAAGTTGTAGTTTTCCATCTGCTCCAAAGGAACTTTGAAACAAAAAAGGAATTGCACACCTAGCATTAAGATGACTTGTGCCGACTTGAACACTTCTCCAATTGATATCAAGTAATTCAGCACGTTTTAAAACATTTGTCAGTTTCAGTTGCAACTCTCCGGTTAAACCTACCCGCTGACTTACAGGATTTGGTTGTAAGCCTATTGCCCCTTGTAAGGAACTCATCTTTTTAAATCGTAGATAAGTGAAAAGCTCGGCTCCTTCTGAGGAAAAAAGAATTTCAGACGGTTTTATTATTTCTAAGTAATTGAATTGACTAAGTCGCTTTGTTAAATTGATAATTTTTGATTCTTGGTAGTATTCTCCTTTTTTTATTCCGGTAAGGTTTTCTAACATACGTTGTGAAATTGACGAATCTGTTTTTACATGTAAAATTGTCCATTTCACATATGGACCTGGAATTTCAAGTGCTCGTGCGCTCAATGAATGGTCGCTTATTAATAAGGAATCTAATTGAATGGAGTAGAAAGGGAAACCTGAATTGCTATACTTTAAGAACTTTTTCTTGAGAAACTGATCATATTCTTTAGGTTGAATATCTTCACTTTTGCCATTTGAGGTTTTAATTACTAACGATGAAAATTTATTTCCTAAACAAATTCCGTAGTTAGTTTCATTGATTTCATAAAGTTCTGTAAGAAGATAACCCTTGGAAATAAATTTGTTTTTTAAAGAGGTTAAGGTCTTTATTTTTTTTTCTGGATATGTTTTTAAAGCGTATTTCTTTGAATTTGTTGAGTCAATTACATTTATACGAATTATATTTTTTTGTGCAAACGAAAGCGTTTCCGTTATAATCAAAATCAATGCTAACAAGAAAAAAAGTTCTTTTTTCATCTTCTTCAGAACGAAATTACAACGAATAAATTTGCTTTTTCGAATTATTAGTGTAACTTTAGAAAGCTATTAAACGTTAAACTCTCTCGAACAACAAAAACAGATGCTATGAAAACAAAAATTTCCCTTTTACTCGGACTTTCTCTTTTGGTGGTAATTTTAGCATCATGCGGTGGAGGAAGAAAGATTTCATGTCCAGCTTACAGCAGCACAAACATGGAGAATTCAGACTTGGCGTCGAAATAAAATAAAGAAATTAAATTACCAATTATTGCGCTGAATGTGATAAGCCATTTGTGTTTGCATATTCAGCGCTTCTTTTTTTGCCGCTTCGGCAAAATCTTCGCCCTTACTTGAATATAGAATAGCGCGAGACGAATTTACAAGCAAACCACACGAAGCATTACTTCCGTATTGAACTACCTCCTCTAAAGATCCGCCTTGAGCTCCAACTCCGGGAACTAAAAAGAAATGGTTTGGCGCTAATTTTCTAACAGATGCAATTTCTGCCGATCGTGTTGCGCCAACAACATACATGATATTTTCACTCGTTCCCCATTCTTTTGATTTTCGAATAACTTCCTCAAAAAGTCTTCCGTTTAAGGTGTCCAGCTGTTGAAAGTCTCCCGAGCCTTCATTCGAAGTTAAAGCGAGTAATATTACCCATTTCCCTTCGAAATTAAGAAAGGGAACCACTGAATCAGAACCCATATAGGGCGCTACAGTCATAGCATCACAAGGTAAAGTTTCAAAAAAAGTTTTCGCATAATACGCAGAAGTATTGCCGATATCGCCTCGTTTGGCATCCGCAATGACAAAACAATTTTTAGGAATGTAATTTATCGTTTTTTCAAGAGCTTTCCATCCTGCTATCCCCATGCATTCATAAAATGCTGTATTTGGTTTGTAAGCAACACAATAAGGATGAGTAGCATCAATAATAGCCTTGTTGAATTCAAAAATTGGATCCTCCGAATCAAGCAGATGAGGTGGTATTTTTGATAAATCTGGGTCTAAACCGACACATAAAAAGGACTGTTTTAGACGAATTTGATTTATTAATTCTTCTCTCGTCATGCCTCTTGTCCCTTTAATTTTTCTGCATTTTCTGCCATTTTTAATGCGTCAATCATTTCTTGAACATCACCGTTCATGAAAGAACTTAAATTATATATGGTTTTATTAATTCTATGATCTGTAATTCTACCTTGGGGATAGTTGTATGTCCTGATTTTTGCGGATCGATCACCTGTAGAGACTAAGGTTTTTCTTTGTGCAGCACGCTCATTATGAATTCTATCCAACTCTTGTTGATACAAACGAGATCGTAAAACCGAAATAGCCTTTTCTAAATTTTTGTGTTGTGATCTACCGTCTTGACATTCTACTACTAATCCAGAAGGAATATGTGTTAAACGAATTGCTGACTCCGTTTTATTAATGTGTTGTCCTCCAGCACCACTTGCTCGAAAAGTATCTTTGCGAACATCATTCATATCTAATTCAAAATCGACTTCTTCTGCTTCTGGTAGCACTGCCACTGTAATGGCAGAAGTGTGAACTCTTCCTTGTGATTCTGTTTCAGGAACGCGTTGAACCCTATGCACTCCTGATTCAAATTTTAACATCCCATAGATTCCTGTTCCTGATATTTCCATTGAAATTTCTTTGAAGCCTTTGACAGATCCTTCAGATGAATTAAGAATATCGTATTGCCATCCCATTTCCTTGAAATACATGGTATACATCCGAAAAATATCCTCAACAAATATACATGCTTCGTCACCGCCTGTTCCAGCTCTAAGTTCTAAAATTGCATTTTTATCATCTTCAGGATCTTTAGGAATGAGCATCATTTTGATCTCTTCTTCCATTATGGGACGCTGATGTTCTAATTCATCAATTTCCATTTTTGCCATGTCTCGCATTTCAGGGTCTGTTTCAATCTCTAATAGATCTTTAGCTGATTGAAGATTTCCGAGAAGGTTTTTGTACGATTTATATACAGCGTCAAGTTCCTCTAGTTCTCTGTATTCTTTGTTTAATTTTACAAAACGATCCATATTCGAAATAATATCAGGGTCAGTAATCATTTTACCTACCTCGACAAATCTGAAATGAATAGCTTCTAATTTTAACAATAAATCTGACATGCCGCAAAGGTAAACTTTTTAAATGTATTGCGGTCAATAGGATTTTTAAAACATAAAAAAAGGGTTACCATCAGTAACCCTATATTTTTATCGAAAACAAAAGTTAATGATTCGCCAGGTAATCTGCAACGCCATCAAATGACGGTTTCATCGCTGCGTCTCCTTTGTGCCAGTTTGCTGGACAAACTTCTCCGTTTTCCTCAAAATATTGTAGAGCATCTACCATTCTAAGTGCTTCGTCTACGTTTCTCCCTAGAGGGAAAAAGTTGATAAGTTGATGCATGACAATTCCCTCTTTGTTGATCAAATACAAACCTCTATAAGCGATCATTGGTCCAGAAGCCGTTAAGTTCCCGTCCATATCGTATTCGTATTCACCAGCTAAAACTCCAAAAGCTTCAGAAATAGTTTTTGAAGTATCTGCAATTATCGGATAAGTTACACCTTGAATTCCACCCTTATTTTTTGGAACTTGTAACCATCCCCAGTGTGATTCTTCAGTGTCTGTTGAACAAGCAACAACTTTTACCCCACGCGATTCAAATTCACTCAAGGCGTTTTGAAAAGCATGTAATTCCGACGGACATACAAATGTGAAATCTTTCGGGTAAAAGAAGAAAATCACGTGATTTTTTCCAATAAACTGATCAAGTGTAAAATCTTTAACGATTTCACCACCATTTACTACTGCCGCCGCATTGAATGACGGAGCCTTTTTTCCAACTAATGATGACATATTTTTTATTTTAATTGTTTACGTAATGAATAGACAAAGTTAAACTTAAAAAGTTTCAATTTAAACCGTATATCAAAAGGTTTTATTTTCATAAAGTAAGTTTAATAGAATTCCGAAAACAAATTTATGTTGAATTTTCAATAGATATCATCAATAATATCTATTATTGTATATAAAATATCTATATGATTACACTACAACAAATGCAGTACATTTCAGTCTTAGCGGAAGAACTACATTTCTTGAAAGCTAGTGAGCGGTGTTTTGTATCTCAACCTACCTTGTCTATGCAAGTAAAAAAAGCAGAAGAAACACTCGGGGGAATAATTTTTGACCGTTCGTCGATCCCATTGAAATTGACCTCTTTTGGAAAACAGATGCTGCCTGTAGTTCGTGACGTTTTAGAAGAAAATGAGAAACTTACAGAGCTCATGGGTAGAATAAAAGGAAATTTGATTGAAGAAATAAAAATTGGAATTATTCCGACCGTTGCTGTATATATGATCCCTTCAATTTTTTTACTCTTAAAAGATTCTCTGACCCAGGCTAAAATTACCTTTGAAGAAATGAAATCAGAGGAGTTAATTGTTGCACTTGAAAACCATAAGATTGATTTAGGAATTATGGCAGGTCCTTATGTTGATGTCAAAATAGAATCAATTCAACTATTTAGAGAGCAGATACTTGTGTATTGTCGTGAATTAACAGGCGATAATTTGAGGTTAGAGCAATTACAAGATTTAAAGCCTTGGTTATTAAACAATGGGAACTGTTTGAGGAATCAAATGTGGAATTTTTGTGAGTTAAAAAATTCTAGGGATACTTTCGATTGGGATTATCATGGCGGGAATATTGATTTACTCATGAAAATGGTTGAGCAAAACGGTGGCTATACGCTGATTCCTGAAAATATTGAAATTCCAGCGGATAAGCGGGCCTTTCTAAAAACCTTAGAGAATAAAAACTCATTCCCGGCGAGAGAAATTGTTGCGCTATTTCCTAGGCGAACGATGAAAAAGAGCACTATAAATGAAATTATTAGGGTTGTTAAAAGTAAATTCCCTACCTCAGATAAAGGTAACTTGACCATACTGGATTGGAAATAAAAAAGGGGCCGAAAGCCCCTTGGTTTTTATCCTTTAGCTAACGCTAGAAAATCGTCGTAAGGTAACTCTTTGGATTTTAATGATACCGTCGATTTAAAATAATCTGTTAGTTTTTGTTCAGCAAGCTTGTCATAAATGCCATTTGCTTGTTCCTTATTTTTTAGAAGTCGAACAGCAGTTTCTGTTAATTCTGAATCTTCAGGAGCCGGAATGCCATATTGAGCGTAATTTCCAGCAAGTAATTCTTTTGTATAGTCTATTACCTCCTGATTTGTAAGTTGAATATTATTGTCTTTAAAAATTTTTGTTTGAATTAATTGCCATTTTAACGATTGAAGATAATTGTTAAAGTCTCGCTCTATCTCATCTTCTGTTACAGGTTTTTCATTCGATAGTTTTATCCATCTTTTCAAAAATGCTTCAGGAAATTCAATATTCGTTTTATCCATCAAGTAAGTGTAAACGTCTCGAGTTAGCATTCGGTCTGTATCACCCGAAAACATTTTCTCAAGATCGCCGGCAATTCTTTCGCGCAAAGCAGTCTCGGAAGTTACTTCTCCTGGAAGGAACAATTTATTGAATAAATCTTCGTTCAAATCCGCCATTTCCATTCGTTTGATTTCAGAAATTGTGAATTTAAAATTTTTCGAAATTTCAGCGACTTGCTGTTCATCAATACCAAGCATACTGGCTAAATCTTTATCGCCTTTTGAAACAAGTCTTGGATCTAAATCCAGTTCTTCTGAAACTTTTTTCCCATTTAATTGCTTAACAATTTCTTTATCGTCGATAAACTCTAAAGAAATCGTAGCTGAATGTTCAATTCCGTTTTCTTTTAAATTGCCGTTTTCATCCAATTCGTTGAATTTTCCAATTAACATGTCCTTTTCTCCAACTAATTCAGACGAAACTAGTTTTCCATAACGTCTTCTTAAATCTTCAATTTGTTTCTCAATTAACGAATTATCAACCTTAACCTTGTTGTAGTCAAAAGACGATTTCGATGAAATTGGAAGTTCAAAAATTGGAGAATAACCTATTTCGAAAGAAAATTCAAAGTCATTGGGTTGATCAAAGCTACCCACAACTTCTGCATCAGCTTTAGGGATTGGGTTACCTAAAATATTTAAATTATTTTCTGAAATGTAGGCATATAGGCTATCATTTGTCAATTTATTTAATTCCTCTGCAAGAACTGCTTTTCCGTATTGTTTTTGAATTAAGCCAAACGGCACATGGCCAGGTCTAAATCCTGGTATTTTAGCTGTTTTTCTATACTTTTCTAGTGCATTTTTAACCTTAATTTGGTAATCTTCAGAATTAATTTTAACCTTCAAGACTGCGTTCAGCGCATCAACCTCTTCACGAATAATATTCATATTGTTGTTTTATTTTTCTTTTAAACAAAAAAGGTCTCGCGACAACGAGACCTATTAGTGCGGATGGAGGGACTCGAACCCGCACACCTCTCGGCACCAGATCCTAAGTCTGGCGTGTCTACCAATTTCACCACATCCGCAATTATTTCAACTTTCAATTAGATCTCGTTTGATCTTTCAAAAAAATGTAAAACAAAGTTACAAGATTTTGAACCAACTATTGTTCTTTAAACTTAATGGGGTGCAAAGATAGTAACAAAATTTAAATATGAAAATTATGTGTAAATTTATCTTCTTTTTTCTTGCATTGACACCCTAATTTCTTTCATGAAATCAGAGGCATATACAAAATTTGAAATTTCTTGGTTATCAGTTGTAATGATACTTTCTCTTGTGCCTTCCCACCATTTCTGACCTTTGTATATGAAAATAATACTATCGCCTATTTCCATTACACTGTTCATATCGTGAGTAATAACTACCGTTGTCATTTGAAGTTCGTAAGTCAATGATTTTATCAAACCATCAATTAATATAGAAGTTTGGGGGTCTAATCCTGAGTTAGGTTCATCACAAAATAAGAATTTAGGACTCATTGCAATGGCTCGGGCGATACCAACGCGCTTCTGCATTCCACCTGAACATTCGGAAGGAAACAATTTGTTTCTTCCAATCAAGTTAACATGTTCGAGACAGAAATCTACTCTTTTTTTCATTTCGGCTTTTGTCATATTGGTAAACATGGTTAACGGAAACATGACATTTTCCTCGACAGTCATAG
>DORI01000176.1:27150-29311 GCA_003512365.1 Crocinitomicaceae bacterium
TCTCCACTGTCCACTTCATGCAACCCAACCATACATTTGGCTAATACAGATTTCCCTTGACCCGATTGACCAATGATGAGGTTTACTCGACCTTTCTCAAAACGAGCGTCGATATCAAACAATACTTGATTCCCTGTAAATGATTTATTGACTTGTCTAACCTCGAGCATTACAACAACATCATTTGGGTAAGTAAGAAATTTGCTATAAGAATAAAGACGCTAGAAATTACTACAGCTTGTGTAGAAGATTTCCCAACTTCTAAAGAACCTCCTTTTACGTAATATCCGTAATATGATGCTACACTTACGATAATAAAACCAAAAACAATGGTCTTTGTCAGCGCATATACAATGTGATAAGGCATAAAGGAATAACGTATACCTAGGACATACGTATCCGTTGTACTTAAATCCGATAAAACCAGTGCAAGCCATCCACCTGTGATGCTCAAAAACATAGAAATGATGACAAGAATCGGGAAAAATAGCACCGCGGCAGCTATTTTAGGTAAGACTAAAAAATTCAACGAGTTTACCCCCATTATTTCCAATGCATCAATCTGTTCAGTTACACGCATTGTACCAATTTCTGATGCAATATTAGATCCTACTTTTCCTGCTAAAATCAATGAAATTATAGTGGGCGAGAACTCCAGAATCGTACTTGATTGGGTGATGTAGCCAACCGTGTATTTGGGTAATAATGGATTCGACATGTTGGATGCTGTTTGAAGAGCGATAACACCACCAATAAAGGTTGACATTAACGCGACAATGGGTATGGAATTGATTCCGATACCAGAGATTTCATCGAACAGGCGTTTCAAGAAAATGGACCACTTTTTAGGACGTGTAAGAATTACAGTCAACATGAGTATATATTTTCCGAAATTTCCCATTCCTTTAACAAGTGCTAATTTACATATTATTTTTGGTAGGTTATCGTTAAAGTTAAGGAGTTGATTAATTTTGAAGCTCATGGATAAATTAGAAAAATTCGCCTTAACACTGCAAAAGTTTGTCCCGGACGGATTTCAATATCATTTGGCAAAGTTAATTGTGAACGGACAAGTGAAATTCAAAATTGTCAATGGAAGAAAAACTAAACTTGGAGATTTTAGAGTGAGTTCGTTACTTGAACTACCTGTCATTACTGTGAATGGTGATTTAAATAAGTATTCATTTTTAATTACAGCATTACATGAATTAGCCCATCTCCATGCGTTTAAAAAATTTGGATTGCGGATTTCACCGCATGGGGAGGAGTGGAAAAACGAATACCGAAGTTTATTGTTACCGATCGTAAATTCTAAAATTCTTCCTTCAGACATTGAAAATGCTCTCTTAAAGTCAATCTTAAAAACAAAAGCGGCTTCTTGCTCAGATATTCAATTGTCTAGAGTATTAAGGAACTACGATAACATTACTGAAAACACATCTCTTCATTTGGAGGAAATCGAGGAAGGATTGTCTTTTTCGTTAAACGGCAAATTATTCACTAAAGGAAAGCTGAGGAGAAGTCGTTATCTTTGCTACGAATTAGGAACCAATAAACCTTATTTAATTCACAGATTAGCACAAATAAAATTGCATCAATAATGAATAATAACTTCGGGTTAATAATGGCAGGAGGAATAGGGAGTCGATTTTGGCCCTTGTCAACTCCTGAACATCCGAAACAATTTTTGGATGTTCTTGGAATCGGAAAATCATTGTTACAACTTACTTTTGAACGGTTGTCGCGCACGGTTCAGAGTAATCAGATATTTATTTTAACTAACTTGAGTTATGCAGAACTAGTCAGGAAACAATTGCCAAATTTACCCGTTGACAATATTTTGTGCGAACCAGAAAGGAAAAATACAGCACCATGTTTGGCATATGCTTCAGCGAAAATATTTGCTAAAAATCCAAATGCTACCCTTGTCGTATTGCCTTCTGATCATCTAATTATAAACGAACTTCGTTTTTCTGAAATTTTGGAAGTGGCAATTCAATTGGCTAATACTGAAAAGGAATTGGTCACTCTTGGCATTAAGCCAACACGTCCTGATACCGGTTATGGTTATATTGAATTCGACCCACAGGATGCAGGGAATTTCGGAAAAGCAACAAAAGTTAGGGAATTTCGCGAGAAACCTTCACTAGAATTGGCTCAG
>DORI01000176.1:29317-42100 GCA_003512365.1 Crocinitomicaceae bacterium
CGCTGGAATCTTTATATGGAAAGCTGAAACTATCTTGGCCTCCTTAAAAGAATTTCAACCGAAGCTCTCGGAATTATTTATAAACGATCTTTCCGCTTACAATACGTCACATGAAATAGATTTTATTAGCACAGCATTTCAAAAATGTGAGGATATTTCTATTGATTACGCCGTATTAGAACACGCCAAAAATGTGTCCGTGGTGCTTTCAGATTTTGATTGGAGTGACTTGGGTACATGGGGAAGTTTAATCGATCACTTATCGAAAGACAATTTCGGTAACGCTGTGGTTGGGAAAAATGTTTTCCTATTCAATAGTGAAAATTGTTTGGTTAATATTTCGCCAAATAAATTGGTATTATTAGATGGATTAAAAGATTATATCGTAGTTGAATCGAATAATATGTTCATGGTGCTAAAATCGGAAAATGAACAAAAATTAAAAGAATATTTGAATGCGATAAACAAGGTAGCTAATCACTAAATGGTTAAAATAAGAAATATTGAGTTAGGAGAATTCCCGTTATTACTTGCTCCTATGGAGGATGTAAGCGATCCTCCTTTCAGGGCATTGTGTAAAAAGCATGGAGCTGATTTGATGTACACAGAATTTATTTCTTCAGAAGGTCTCATTCGTGACGCAGCAAAAAGTGTTCAGAAACTCGATATTTATGAATACGAACGGCCAATTGGAATTCAAATTTTTGGTGCTGACATCGAAAGCATGAAACAAGCAGCAGCCATAATAGAAAAAACGAATCCAGACATTCTAGATATCAACTATGGTTGCCCGGTAAAAAAGGTTGCTTGTAAAGGAGCTGGAGCCGGTATACTTCAGGATATTCCCAAAATGATAAAAATGACTGAAGAAATTGTTAAATCAACATCTCTTCCGGTTACAGTTAAAACACGTTTGGGTTGGGATGAAAATACAAAATTCGTAGTTGATACCGCTGAAAGGCTGCAAGATATTGGTATTGAGGCTATTTCTATACACGGCAGGACCAGAAAGCAAATGTATAAAGGAGAAGCAGATTGGACTTTGATAGGGGAGGTGAAAAATAATTCGCGCATGAAAATTCCTGTCTTTGGAAATGGTGATATTGATACGCCTCAAAAAGCTTTACAATATAAAGAAAGATATGGGGTAGATGGGATTATGATTGGCAGAGCAACTATTGGCTACCCATGGTTTTTTAATGAAGTAAAATATTTTATGAAAACCGGAGAAACTTTGCCTTCGCCAACGATTTCAGAAAGAGTAGAGGTAGCCAAAGACCATCTTTTAATGAGTATCCGTTGGAAAGGTGAAACTCTTGGGATTAACGAAATGAAAAGGCATTACACGAATTATTTCAAAGGCATTGCTCATTTCAAAGACTATCGTTCTAGGTTGGTTTCATCGAATGAGTTAAATGAGATATTGGATACCTTAAATTTTATTTCTTCTCACGCTGATCAATTTCATTTTTCTTCAATTTAAATTTGAGCGAACAAATTGACCATCAACTTGTTTGACAAGCATGGAAGTTTGGATGGTGATTCCTGGTTTTTCGAATTATGAAGTTTCTACATTTGGAAGAATTCGCTCTTTAGATCGGGTGAAATCCTTCAAAAACGGAAGGATTATGCATTATGAAGGTAGATTAAAAAACCTGAGAAAGCATCCGAAAAATAATTTCATTATGGCTGATCTCATTGACGATAATGGAAAAAGAAAAACGGTTTACCCTCACAAAATGGTCGCTTCTGCTTTCCTCCAAAATACAGACCCACGCAGAATGAAAGTAGTAATCCATATCGACGGTAATGTAGAAAATAACTCAATTGAAAATCTTAAATGGTCGAGTTTTAGTGATTCAATTAAATCTGGATTCGATAGCGGAAAGCGAAGTAATGCAGATTTATGGGCAAAGAGAAGACTTAAATATGGACCTAAGGGAGGAAATAATTCCCAAGGAAGACCAGATCCATTAACCTTTGCTCAAAAAAAGAGAATTAAGTTTCTTAGATCGGAAAAAGGCTATAGTCTTAAACAACTTTCGCTTAAATATAAATGTAGTGTCTCACACATTCACAAAACGATAACCAGACTTAACGCTTGACATTAAAATTTTGTTTAGCGATTTTCTTTACTGAAAAATTTAAAAGACCGGTAATCTCACTTCCTTGAATATTTTGCAGTTGGAATTTATATTTAGTCCCTTTATGCCACCATTGGACTTCATTCACGTTGTCATTTTTGATTACTGGTTGCCCCCCAGAATATAATAACAATTTATTTTTTTGGATTCTTTTTGTCAATGGTGGAGATATCAGGAACCTTATTTTATCAGTTTCTTCGGTAATAAATCCTTTTAATTTCAGTTTCGAATAAAGACGGTTGAAATTATTATTAATGGTTAATAAGGATGAATACACCGGAACTACAACATTTCGTTGTTTTTCAACTAAGACAGGGTTGAACTCATCATCTAATTCCGTTTCTTTATAAAGTTCTGTCGCCACCTTACTGCCCCCTTCAAAAAAACTGACATCTCCTTGCCAACTTTTTACAAAATCTTCAAACGGAAATCCATATTTACGTGATAACTTCTTTAATTCTAAATAAAGTATATCATCAGGATGCTTTTTAAATTCGTCAACATTTAAGTGAACATTTACAAAATTTCCTGGTATACTTTTTCCTTTAACGATTGAAGGCCCCTTTTTTATTGACAGATAAAATGGTGAAATTTTTTTAAGATAGGATTTAAGTTTGAAATTAGATGAATCATTATCGTGGGCGAACATTGCTTTTTCTATTCCATATTGCTTAAATTTTTTCCAGTTGGAGTAGATAACGAGCGATTCATTTTTGAATTTTTCCTCACTTAAAAAACTGGACCATTCAGATTTTACCTCTCCATATTTAGACCTATGAATTTCGTTAAGAACTTCTGAAAAATTAGTCCCATTGTATATTAACAAATAATCTTTCTCATGAAAAATACTTATTTTTTCTTCTTTAAAATAGAAATAGGATAAACCTTCAGTCGATTTCTTTTGAAATTTAAGTAAGGACTTAAGTTGCGCTAATCCATTTTCAATTTTACTATCATCGTTTAATTCGATAATACAGCCCCAATTTCCATTCTCAAAGCCAAATAGATAAACAGGATTTTGTAGATTTATCCCCAAAGATCTCGATTGACTTAGTAAAAAGTCATAGCTAATAAATTGCCTATATTGTAACTTGTTATAATTAATTAATCCCGATATTTCTTTAACTAATTCTAACGGATTCATTGTGCCAATAAAATCGGCGGTGGGGAGTCTGTCTATAATTCTTGGGTCTTGAATTTGTTCCTCTTTCCAGGGCTTAAGATAAAGTAAAATACCTAGTCCTGCAGATAATAAAAGAATAACAAAAACTTTCCTTATCATTTGTTATTTTGTAACAACATATAAGGCATTAATTAAATCCAGCAGGTGTTTTCCGGATTTATCTCCTGTCTCATATGTGTACTTTAACTTCAATTTTGTGTGAGTTATGTCAGTTTCAGTAGATTGCAATTCCATACCACCTGTTTTTCCTTTGAGTGCACTTATGAACTCATTTTGACGCGCAGGAAAAAAGTCTGAAGGCAAGCGATTTATGGTTTCTTTTAGGTCAAAATTTGCATACATAAAACCACTTTTCTTTATTGCTTTTACCTTTTTAGCTGAAAGAGCTTCTGCACCATAACCATCCGAGTGATTTTTTGCAAAATCAATATCGTTTGAAAAAATAAATAATCCGTTCTTATTGATCATATAAAGCGGTGCGGCATCGAGAATTGCATTTTGAAAACACCAATAGTCGCCCTCTTTTTTAAGTTGTGAGGTAAGACGACTCAAGTGTTTAAGGACTTTTTCAGGTATATCCGATCTCTTTGTTGTGAATCCTATTGTGAAAATAGGCATGTCCTCTATAGCCTCGGTTATTCTTTCAGAATATTCAAAAGTTTCTTCGTCATAGAAGAATTCTATTTTCTTTGTTTTAACTTTTTTAATACCATTAAATGAGCCAAACATACTTCCTTTGTATGTATCAAACAACGCATCTTTATTTACAAACTCATTCAATAACTCTATTGTAAGAACATTCATTGCAATCTGTGCGTTTTTCTCGTCCTCAAGAATTGGCATAATTACTTCATAAGCCTTTTCATAAGCCTTTCTCAAATTGATATTATAGGTGAAATATCCAGTGCTTTCGTTTGGAATATAGCGCAATACATTTTTATCAAATTTGCTATCAGTCATTTCTTGATAAATAGAACCTAATTTTTCGCCATACAATGCTTTAATATCAAATTCAATAGAATTATCCAATAAATACATATTGCCAAGAATTATATTTCCATTATATATTTCTCGAATATCTTGATAAAGTGTCGGTAAAACAGTCTGAAAATACCAGAGACCATTTGCTTTATCTATATTTCTTGAATTGTCCATGAAGAAAATTCCTTCTGATGAATGCTGAATTTGTTCTGCAAAATGTTTATCAACGGTTGTTAATGAAACCCCCTTAACGAATAATTGCTCAAGTACAATTTCTAATTGATTTTTTTGAATACGAGCTTCAACACTATCTCTTAATTCATAGTAGTTTTTAACATTGGGGTCGTCAGAAGCATCTGGAAAGTAATCTAATGGAGTATCTCCGTTTTCTTCAAATTCTTGCTCATCGAGAATATTTCCGTTGTCGTCAAAGTAATTTACGAATGGATTCTCATTACCATGAGCATACCAAATTGAATCGGTAATTTTATCTACATAGGTCATTAGAGGTTCGACACGAATAAGTAAAGCATCGTTATTCTTTATTACTAAATTATTGAAAAAAGATCCATAAACTTTGGCGCCATTGAGTGTTGAAATTGGCTCAAAATCATCAAAAATCGCGAATAATTGATGTGTGTCTTTTACCCCAAAGCTGAAACCAGAAACTTCAAATTGTTTGTCCTTACCGTAAAAAATATTTAACTTTTGATTAAAATCTACTCCTGCATCCTTCAGGGTTTTTCCACTTGTAGATCCATCGAAAAGTTCTTGATGAATTTCCTCCATGAAATCGTAAGTAATCCATTCATCGATACTCACTTTCTGAAGTAAATCGGTATTGTTAATACTAAATACGGTAACTGCTTCTCTCGGAATAAGCTGTTCTGCACTTTGTCCAAAAGCGCTTAAGTTTGCTCCAAGAATTAGCGGTATAAAAAACTTGTTTAATGGTATCACGGGGAGGTTGTTAACGTATGTTTTAATAGNNATAATTTATCAACTCATCAATCGAAATCTTTTGAAAAAGATTCACATTATTAAGTGTAAAAACGGCAACAGCTTCTTTTGGAATGAATTTTTCGGATTGTTGACTTAAAGCATTGCAAATGCAGAAAATGAAAGATATGAAGCTTAATGTTCTCATCGAATTAATAATATAAAACGAAGGTAATCATAATCTTTTTAGTTCTTGATTTTACTTAAGAATATTCGGTTCTCAATAAGGTTTTCGTTTTCTTTTAAACTGTACGTATCAACCTTTAGCATTAAGGCCATTTGACTTTTGGATAATTTGGCATTTTGATTATCAAATTTTTCAATGGTTCGGTCAAATCTTGTAATGGATGTGTAGGAGCCTTGCTTTAGTAAATCTTCATCTTTCTTATCCATTTCCTTGACTTTTTTTGAAGTGATTTCTGGGATTGATCGAGTAAGTGTTGAACCGTCCCAAATTAACCATTTTGAGCTTGATTCTGCAATCGTTTGATCTTTTGCCATGTGCGCGATACTTGCTTGTATGGCAGTTTGTAATGCCTGAGGTGATGAAAAGCTACATGAAAATTTAAAAATAAAATCGGTGTAGTTTTCCTCAATAACAACATTTGATATGCCTTTTTGAGCGGATAAGTGTTTTTTAAACGTTGCAACCTTTTCCTTGATTTCTGGAATCTTAGGAACTCTCTGACCTTGTACACTATCCAAAGCAAGGTATGAATTTACCTTTACCTTACTTGAGCTCAGGTTGATAGTATATTTTAGAATTCCTGATCCATCGTCATGAATTAGTAGATCATCGATAATTTCTATACATGAGGTATTGAGAAAACCAACAAGAAGGATAAGAAATATTGAAATTTTTTTCATTTGGTCTCTTTATGCAAATTTAATACCATCAGAACAATGTGCCTTGTTCAAATTTATTTTCCATATGAATATGTTGAGTTTCTGGTACATTTAAATTGCTCAAAACACTTTTTTTTCTAACAGGATGAGCTTGCATTTGTTCGCTTGGGAATTTATAGTCAATAACACTTTTAATATTTCCATTTAGCCAATCTGATTCTGCATCGCGTTGAATGATGAGTGGCATTCTTTTTTTGAGATTATGTATCTCACTCATTAAGGAATTTGCCTCCGTAGTAATTACCGTAAATGTATTTAATATTTCACCAGTTGTGGGATTGATAAATTCATCAAACAATCCAATCATACTGAAAAATTCTTCTTTTGATGGAGAAATGAAAAAAGGAGTTTTCTCTTTTCCAATTGTTTGCCATTCAAAAAATCCATTCGAGGGAATTATACAATGTTTCCTTCCGATTAAATTCTTAAATGATTGCTTTTCAGAAAGGGTTTCTATTTTAGCATTTAATGTCTTTGATGCAATTTCTTTCCAATCTCCACGGTACCAATTAGGAATAAGGCCCCAATTAAATTGTTGAATGTTATCCTCTTGCGTTATAATGCGAAACTTAGGAAACTGAAATCCATTTGCAATAAATAACGGTTCATCATCCACTAGACCAATATCCTTTTTATATCTAGTTGACATTTGTTGAGTAGTTGAAGTAGAAGAATTACTATAACACATGTTTTTGATTTCAAAAAAAGACTAATTTAAATCTTGAGATTTATTGAGTTAAACTTTATTCTGAAAAAAGAGAATCGACAAATTCTTTGCGATCAAATAGTTGTAAATCTTCCATTTTTTCACCGACTCCAATATATTTGACTGGGATTTTCATTTGATCACTAATTCCAATAACTACTCCACCTTTTGCTGTTCCGTCAAGCTTGGTAACAGCCAATGCATTGATATCTGTCGCCTGCGAAAACTGTTTAGCTTGTTCAAATGCATTTTGGCCGGTAGATCCATCTAGAACGAGTAAAATTTCATGAGGAGCATCCGGAACAACTTTTTCCATTACTCTTTTTATTTTCGAAAGCTCAGCCATCAGGTTGGCCTTATTATGGAGTCTACCTGCGGTATCTATGATGACAACATCTGCGTTTTGCGATTTTGCAGATTGAAGGGTATCAAAAGCTACACTTGCAGGATCAGCACCCATTCCTTGTTGGACAATTGGAACATCCACGCGGTTTGACCATATAATGAGTTGCTCGACGGCTGCTGCTCGAAACGTATCTGCTGCACCCAANNTTTTTACCTGCTTTTTTAAACTGATAAGCTAGTTTTCCGATGGTTGTTGTTTTTCCTACACCGTTCACACCAACAACCATAATAACATATGGATTTCCGTCTGTAGGAGTGATGATCTCAAGTTGACCATTTTGATTGGAATTGTTCTCCTCTAGTAATGCGGCAATTTCTTCGCGCAAAACATGATTCAGTTCGTCTGTTCCTAAAACTTTATCTCGAGATACCCTAGCTTGAATTCTATCGACGATTTTTAATGTGGTTTCAACACCGACATCTGAGCTGATGAGAATTTCCTCGAGGTTGTCTAAAACTTCGTCGTCAACTTTTGATTTTCCAACAATCGCGCGCGCAATTTTTGAAAAAAACGATTGTTTCGTTTTTTCTAAACCAGGTGCTAACGTTTCCTTTTTGGATTTCGAAAAAAAATCAAATAATCCCATCTTGTGCTAAAAAAAAAGCTTCCAAAGGAAGCTTTTGAAATTTATCTTTTAGTTCTTCGCGAACCAGTCTTTTACTTTATCGTTGTGGACAATTTCTTCTTTAAATGTGTAAGAACCTGTTTTATTAGACTTTACCATTTTAATAACTTTCGTATGTTCCTTACCACCACCTTTTTGTAATGACGCAACTACCTTCTTTGCCATTTTTCTTTAATTATTTAATTTCTTTGTGAACTGTATATCTCTTCAATATGGGATTATATTTTTTAATTTCCATACGATCAGGAGTATTTTTTCTATTTTTAGTCGTAATGTAACGAGAAGTACCAGCGACACCAGTAGTCTTGTGCTCTGTGCACTCTAAAATAACTTGGATACGATTGCCTTTGCTTTTCTTTGCCATTTCTATCAGTTTTTACTGTTTTCTCAACAGGTTATTTTAAAAATCCTTTTTCTCTCGCTTCTTTCAAACACGCAGAAATTCCTTTCTTATTGATCGTTCTCAAAGCTGCAGTGGAGATTTTCAACGTAATGTAATTATTCTCTTCAGGAATGAAAAACTTCTTAGTAACCAAATTTGGACTAAATCTTCGTTTAGTTTTTACGTTTGAGTGAGACACGTGATTACCTACCATCACTGACTTTCCCGTTAATTGACAAATTCTTGACATAATGACTTTAGATACGTTAAATTGTAAAAAGCGGTTGCAAAGATAAGTATTTATTTCTATTTAACAAGTGCAAATCGTATATTTTTTTATAGATTTTTATTGCTGTCGTAATGAATTCATGAACAATGGTTTACTCGTTATTTCTTGGGTGAAAACTCAAAATAGCGTCGCGCAGGTAACGTTGATCTAAATGCGTGTAGATTTCAGTCGTGGTTATTGATTCATGACCGAGCATTTCTTGAATCGCCCTAAGATTTGCTCCTCCTTCTATTAAGTGCGTGGCAAAGCTATGTCGGAAGGTATGCGGTGAAATATTCTTTTTTAATCCGACGTGTTCTGCCAATTGTTTTATAATTGTAAAAATCATTACCCTTGTCAACATGCTTCCTCTTCGGTTAAGAAAAACGACTTGTTCATTACCTTTCTTGATGTCAAGGTGCTTTCGAATATGTTCAGTGTACAGGTTAATCTCCTTTTCAACTTGGGGGCTTACAGGAACGAGTCGTTCTTTATTTCCTTTTCCAATGACACGAATAAAGCCCTCGTCAAAGTATAAATCTGAAAATCTAAGATTGACAAGTTCACTTACGCGCAAGCCGCAACTATATAAAGTTTCCAAAATTGCTCTATTGCGATGACCTTCGTCTTTACTTAAATCAATTGCTGCAATTAGGGCGTCAATTTCTTCAATGGTCAATACTTCAGGTAATTTCCTTCCAATTTTTGGTTGTTCTAGCAATTCACTAGGATCTGAATTAATGTAATTTTCGAGCAACAAATAGGCGAAAAATTGTTTAATACCTGAAATTATGCGTGCTTGACTGCGTGCACTCAACCCTAAATCATACAATTCTCCAATAAAAAGTTTTAAATCGTTGTAATTTACGGTTTCAGGAACCCTTGAAATTCCGTTACAATATTCTTTTAATTTCTCTACATCATTTGAATACGCAAGAATTGAATTTTCACTCAAACCTTTTTCGATTTTTAAATACGAGACAAAATCCTTAATATAGCGCTCCCAAACAGACATAAATGAAAATTCTAATAGTTAACGGCCCCAATATGAATTTACTCGGTAAAAGGGAAACACAAATTTATGGGAATGTTTCGTTCGAAGAATATTTGTCACATTTAAAATTGTCATTCCCAACTATCTCACTAGATTACTTTCAGTCAAATGTTGAAGGAGAACTAATTAATGCTTTACAACAAACAACTGCAAATGCTATCGTTTTAAATGCTGCGGGATACACGCACACAAGTGTAGCACTGAGAGATTGTATTTCTGGCATTGATATTCCTGTAGTTGAAGTTCATATGAGTAACATAGCAGCGAGAGAAACTTTTCGACATGAATCCTTAATTAGTCCTGTTTGTGTTGGCGTCATTTCTGGATTTGGATTAAACAGTTATGCACTAGCTATAAAAAGTTTCACGGATAAATGAACTAAAATAGAGTAGAGGTGTAACCGAAAAAAAACACCTTATGAAAAAATATTTTAGCTCCCTGATTCTTCTGTTATTTGTTTGTAACCTTAATGCTCAAACATTATCCAAGAGAAAGATACAATTAGTTATTTTGTTTGACACATCTAATAGTATGGATGGACTCATCGATCAAGCGAAATCTAAAATTTGGTCAATCGTCAACGAAGTGTCAAATTTAAAATACAACGGTGAGACTCCTACTTTAGAAATGGCCATGTACGATTACGGTAATTCAGGGATTTCATCACAATATTGGATTAGACAACAATTGAACTTTACCAAAGATTTAGATTTGGTATCAGAGAAACTTTTTGGACTTCGTACAAATGGTGGGGAAGAATTTTGCGGTGCGGTGATTAAACAGTCAATTCGCGATCTGTCATGGTCAAACGAAAAAGGCGATTTAAAATTAATTTACATTGCAGGAAATGAACCGTTTAATCAAGGTCCAGTATCATACAAAGAGGTTTGTACAGAAGCTAGAAATAAAGATATTTTAGTGAACACCATTTATTGTGGAGATTACGACCAAGGAGTTCGAGAAAATTGGAAAGATGGCGCAACTTGTAGCAATGGGGCGTATTTCAATATAAATTCGAATGAAAAGGTGGCATTTATTCAAACGCCTTATGATGAAGAAATAAATAATCGAAATAATCAATTGAACGGCACTTATTTGTGGTTTGGTTCGGAAGGCTATGTTAAAAAAGCACAGCAGGAAAATGAAGATAATAATTCTCGTTTTCAAGGAACTAGTGTTGCGGCAGAACGTTCGATTGCAAAATCTAAGGCAAATTATAAAAACGAAGCATACGATTTACTGGATGCTATTCAAGCGGATTCTACGGTGATATTGAAAATGAAGGAAGAGGATTTGCCAAAAGAATTCAAAGGAAAAACAGATGCCGAGAAAAGAGAAATAATTGCGAAGAAACAGGAGGAACGAGCAAAAATTCAAAAAGAAATTGGTGATTTAGCCAAGAAAAGAGAGGAATTTATTCAAGAAGAACGTAAGAAAAATGCTTCAAACACTTCCAAAGACGATTTTGGAACAGCAGTAGCAAAAAATCTTAAAGAAAATGCATTGAAGAAAGGTTTTGAGTAGTTTGAGGATATATTATGCCTATCTTTACAGGCAAACAATTGCTTGGAAAGTATAATAGATTTTTTTCGTGGAATTGATCCTGTATTGGCAGCTTTTTTAGCAACTACCTTTACCTGGTTAGTTACAGCCGCCGGAGCATCCCTTGTGTTTTTCTTTAAAACAATTCACCGGGGTTGGCTAGACGGAATGCTAGGATTTACTGGTGGAGTAATGGTTGCTGCTAGTTTTTGGTCTTTGTTGACGCCTTCCATTGAAATGTCAGAACGTTTGTATCCGGGTTGGTCGTGGATGCCGGCCGCAGTTGGTTTTCTATCTGGTGCGTTATTCTTATTTTTTCTAGATAAAAGTATGCCGCATTTACACATTAATTTCAGTGAAAATGAATCTGAAGGTGTTAAAACGCAGCTTCACAAAACGACTTTACTAGTTCTAGCCATTACCTTACATAATATTCCAGAGGGACTTGCTGTGGGTGTGCTTTTTGGTGCGGCGGCGAATGGAATGGAGGGCGCTAGCATTGCTGGAGCGGTTGCCTTAGCTATTGGAATTGGCATTCAAAATTTCCCAGAAGGATTTGCTGTGGCAATGCCCTTGAGAAGGGCTGGAGCCTCTCGGTTTAAAAGCTTTTGGTACGGACAATTATCTGCAATTGTTGAGCCGGTAGCTGGAGTACTTGGGGCGCTTTTGGTTATTTATGTAGAACCAGTGTTGCCATTTGCAATGGCTTTTGCAGCTGGGGCTATGATTTTTGTAGTATTAGAGGAAGTTATTCCTGAAACGCAGCGGGATAAATATACCGACATTGCTGTTCTAGGATTTATGGCAGGATTTGTTGTAATGATGACACTCGATGTTGCATTGAGTTAATATAATACATGTTTTACATGTAAATAATACTTGTGTAAATAAATTTTAGTATGTTTGCCCTCGTAATTTTAAAAAAAATCATATGAAATTAATTTTTACTTTTTTTAGTCTAGTTTGCGTTTTCTTCGCGAAAGCGCAATTTTCGGGTGATTTTGACCCCTCAAACTGGTCCTTAGTGCAAAACACGGCTGGCGGAAATGCGTCCGTGGATGCAAGTGGTGCACCAGGATCTATCGTATTTACAGGGAGTGATTCATTCTCTCCAACTTTTTTTATGGGATACGATGATTACCAAATAACCTTGCCGAATGGTTTTTCGGGTTGCTTAACTTTCGACTACAATTTTCAAAATTTTGATATTGAGCAGTTTTATTATGTCGTTAACGGACAAGAGACATTAGTAACTAATGGTTTTGATGCGTTTGCTTCAGGTACCATTACCTTATCTTTGAATGCAGGAGATGTATTCGGTTTTAGAATTTACAACTACGATAATTGTTGTGGTCCAGGTATTCTGACGGTTTCGAACATTTTTACTTCAACTCCATCTACCAACACAACTACAGAGGTTGCATGTGACAGTTATACATGGGCAGTAGACGGACAAACCTATACGACATCAGGTGTTTACACGGTAACGATTGGTTGTGCGACAGAAGTATTGGATTTAACCATCACACCTTTAACTACCAACACAACAACAGAGGTTGCATGTGATAGTTACACATGTGTAACTAT
>DORI01000137.1 GCA_003512365.1 Crocinitomicaceae bacterium
AAATGGATCAAGTAACAATAACAGGGGCACGGTAAATTCTTCGTCGACACCCCAAAATAATCCAAACTCTCAGAACAATGGGAGTTCCATCGGAAATGGATCAAGTAACAATAACGGGGGCACGGTAAATTCTTCGTCGACACCCCAAAATAATCCAAACTCTCAGAACAATGGGAGTTCTATCGGAAATGGAACAAGTAACACTAATGGAAATTCAAATTCCAACAATGGTGGGCAACAAGGGAATAAGCCAACAATAAACACAACTCCTACTATAAAACCCAACGGAGTTAATCAAACTACCAAGCCTAATGGAAATATTAAACCTCAAGAAAACAACAATCCTAGTGGTAATGGGAATCAAGCAATTCCAACCCCAAAGCCCACAAACAACAATCCACAAGGCACAAATAAATCTGTTCAAACTGGTGGAGTAAAACCAAATCCAGTTGGCACTAAACCTGAGGAAAAACCAAAGGAAAACAAACCAACCGAGGAAAAACCTAAGACGGGTCCAAAAGTAAACGAAACGAATAAAGGAGGAGGTAAGTAACCTCCTTTATTATTCGTAATTTATTATTTTTTTTCTAAATTTCTTGCTATCTTCGCACTCTTTAAAAATTGAGTTATGGCGATAATAGGGAAAATTCGTTCAAAATCAGGTTGGATCGTTGCAGTTCTAGGTCTTGCATTATTGACGTTTACATTCGATTTGTGGAAAGATGTTTTCTTAAGTTGGTTTGGAAAAACACCAACGAGTATTGGTACTGTCTACGGAGAAGACGTTGATGCAATGAAATTTGATGCCTTGAGACGTTATCAAGACGAACGATTTCAATTACTTACAGGAAGAGCGCCTCAAGAGAAAGAGGTTGAATTTTGGTACGATGAAGCTTGGAGAAGATTTACAGATTCTATTGTTTTATCGAAAGAGTTTGAAGCGCTTGGTATTCAAGTTTCTGAAAACGAATTGAATGCATATTTTAATGCCACTAATGGCTTCAAAGGACTTCCTGACTTAGTTACTCTTGAGGGTAATCCACAAAATAGTGGTCAACCTCAACAAATCATCCCTTCCGTGTTTAAAGATAATTCTACGGGAACTTACACCGCACAATCCATTGCCCAGGGTAAAGAAGTAATTAAAAAACTGAAAGCAGACAAGACAGCCAACGGTCAAAAGTTATGGGCGATTTTTGAAAATGAATACAAACAGTTGCGTGCAAGAGAGAAATACATGCAATTATTGACACAAGGTATCTACACCACAAAAATTGAATTAGAAGATAGAGTTGAATCTAAGTCAACAACGAAAAATGTTTCGTATATTATTAAAAGATTTAACGAAATACCGGATGAACAGGTAAAGGCGAACGATAGTGAATTAAAAGCTTATTTCGAAGAACACAAGTCAGATGCAAAATACAAAGTTGAAAAAGCGAATCGTGAAGTACGCGTCGTTTCTTTAAATATTGTTCCATCAGGAAAAGACTCTGCAGTTTTTAACGGTGAAATTGCCAAAATTAGAAGCGCTTGGTCAAAGATAAAAGCTGACTCAGCTTTTGTGATTAGAAATTCTGATAGAGCATTTTATTTTAATGATAAAAGAGCAACTGCTGTTCCAGAAGGAAATGAGAAAGCACAAATGGGTTACCAGACTTTCCCTGCTGATTATGAATTAATTTTTAAAACGGCAAAATTGGATTCAATTGTAGGACCATACTTGTCTCAAGGCTTTATGAATATCTCCAAAGTAGTTGGATTTACACCTTCAAGAATCAAAGCGCGTCATATTTTTATTTCTACAGCTGGACTTGATGCCAAAGCATCTGCTCCTAAGAAAGCTTTAGCTGATAGTCTTTCCAAAATAGCCACCCCTGCGAATTTTGCTCAATTGGTAACAAAACACTCAGACGATCAGCGTTCAAAAGCTGATAGTGGTTTGATTAAAGTACCAATGAACAACAAAGCTCCTTCGGAAAATTTAATTTCAGGGGATTTAATAGTCTTAGGTTATGATAAGATTTTAGCGGATTACTGTGAAACTGGAAAAGTAGGAGAGATTAAGAAGATTGAAACTCCAGCTGGAATACACATAATTCAAATCACAGAACGTGACGAAAATAAATTTCCTCTATTGGTAACGATATCTAAAACATTTGAGCCTTCTAAAGAAACATATCAAAATAAAGAAGATGAGGCGTACAATCTCCTAACTAAGATCTCAGATGCCGTTAATAAAGAACCATCTAATGAAAAGAAAATTGAAAAGTTTAATCAATTGGTTCAAGATGCCAAAAACTATGCGCAACCTATTTCAATTGAGGATGATAACATTAGTTATACAAAGAATTCTAATCTCTATTCATTTCAAGAAACCAATACTACGAATTCAATTATAGAATTAGCATATGGAGGAGGCGGTATAGGTAGTTTTAACGAATATCCCATTCTAGATGGAGAACGGTATATTATAGCTATGTTATCGGCAATTAAACCGTCAGGAGAACCTTCTTTTTCCGATGTGAAACAAGCTATGGAGCAGGAGTTAATGAAGGAGAAAAAAGCTAAATTATTAAAAGCTCAATTAGCTCAAGCAGGGAAATCAGTTTCTGATATTGTAGCGAAAAGTGGTAATACCGTTCAAGCTACGGTTGCAGACGTTTCATTCATTGGTGGTTCTGGTGGTGAATTAGAGAGTGAACCTGAAGTTATTGGAGCCATTTTTGGTGGTTTGAAAGATGGTGCTTCAACTCTTCCAATAGTAGGAAACAATGGTGTTTATATCATTCAAGTTAATAAGACATCTAAAAATCCTGTGGCTGCAAATTACAAAACAGAAAAAGAGAACTTGATTAAGGAAAATCAAGTGGCTGTTGACTACCGTGCGATT
>DORI01000078.1 GCA_003512365.1 Crocinitomicaceae bacterium
TTGAAAATTACCGTTGGGAAATTATTGAAGAGTCGCAAATTGCTCTCGGATCGAAAAATTTAAGTTTGGATACGCTTAGTTTAAGGAGGGGCAAACAAGACATTATGGTATATGGATGTATTTCCAATAACGATTACGATAAGCTTAAAGTTGAAGTTGACAATTTGGATCTTTCCGAGATATCTCAACTTTTGCAGACAGAAACAAAAATAGAAGGGGCCTTCTCAGGACTTACTACAATCTCGAATCCTTATAAAAATCTCAACATTGAGAGTGATGCAATTATCGATAGTTTATACTTAGAAGGGGAAGAGGTAGGAAGAATTTATTTAAGTCCAAAATGGTTGGCTTCTCAAGATCAGATTGACCTTTCAGGTGCGTTAATGTACAAAGGTTCGAAAACCTTCAATTTTGGAGGTAATTACTCTTTGCCAACTGAAAAGTTGAATATGTACTTAAATTTTGATAAGACCGATATTCGTTTTGCGAATGCGTTTTTAGATCCAGAGATAGTTTCTGATATAAATGGAAAATTGAATGGAATTGTATATTTAACTGGAAATATTGCCGAGCCTAAACTTGCAGGGAAATTGAACTTGTCCAACGGTAGTGCCTTAATTGGGATTACTGGAGTTAGGTATAAGCTGAATGGCGCAATTGGGGTTAAAAATGATGTTTTTGAAATCAATTATATTCCAGTTTATGATGAAGAAGGAAATGAAGCCCGATTGACAGCTTCAATTAATCATACAAACTTTGATAAGATCAATTACGACGTCCAATTTGATTTTGAGAGTGACTTAAAAGGAAAGAATAATTACAACCGTTTCATGGTTTTGAACACACAATACAAAGACGGTGAATATTACTTTGGAAAAGCATATGGAAAAGGGACATTGAATATTTCAGGTTCTAATGATCTTGTGGATATATCCGTCAATGTAGAAACCAGAAAAGGCACCTCTATAGATTTCCCTTTGTATGGAGCAGAGGAATACGAGGAGGATGAAGACTTTTTATCCTTTGTCAAAAAGGGAGTGGATCAACAAAATAAAGAGGATAAAGATGTCTACTCTGGTGTTAATGTAGAGATGAATTTTATTGTCAACAACGATGCTGAAATGAAGCTCATTTTTGACAATAATACGGGAGATCAAATCGAAGCTCGTGGATTTGGTGAATTAAATATGAAGATAGACCCATTCTATAATGTCAGTTTGAATGGAAAGTATGAGATTTCCGAAGGTAGTAAATACAACTTTGCAATGGGAAGTTTTAAACAACCATTTGACATAGTTCCGGGCTCAAATTTGAAATGGAATGGGGATTTATTAGATGCTGAGTTAAACATCGGAACCTCCATTACCATGAAACGTGTTTCCCTCTTGGAATTGTCTCCTGAAATTACGGATAAAACCTTGGGTTCGCAAGATATAATTTGTTATCTAAATTTAAATGATAAGTTATTACAACCAGCGATAAGTTTTAATATCGAAGCACCAAAAGCATCTGAAACAGGTAAGGCTTTAGTCAGAAAAGTAACTGAAGACAAAGACGAATTGAACAAACAATTTTTCTCCCTACTACTAGTTAAAAAGTTTCAACCTCTTAAAGGCTCTCCGACAGCGGGAGGTTCTGCAGCTATCGATATGTTGGAAACCCAAATGAACGAAATTCTCGGAAAAATGAGTGACAAATATAAATTAAACCTAGATTATGGAAAAGATGAGACGATGAATAAAACAAGTATTGGTTTTGGAATGAAAACTCAGTTTTTTGATGAAAAATTAATCGTCTCAGGGACGTTTGGTGTTGGTGGCTTATCTTCAACTTCGGGCAGTGGAATTCCCATTGGAGATGTTAATATTGAATATTTAATAAATGAAAGAGGGACATTTCGTGTAAATGCTTTCAATGAGTCTTCTAACAATGCTACAAATGCAAACAGTGCAAACAATACCTCTGGTCTTTATACTCAAGGAATTGGAATATCATATCATGAAGATTTTCAAAATTGGAAAGACTTTATGTTATTTCAATACACCTCAGATTTATTTAGAAAAGAAAAGAAATATTGGAAAAAGACTGAAAGCAAACCGAATAAAAAGGTGCCTGTCAATCCAGAAAAAGGAAAACCAAAAGAATTAATTCAGGAAAAAAAGAATTCAATTAAATAGAAATATTTGTTCATAATAGCCATGCAAACATTAAGAGCACTTCCGAAGCAAGGAACCAAGTTAACCAATTGTGAAAATATCATGGCGTATTCCATATGAACGATAAAAAACAAATTATATACATATGAAAAAAGTACTCGTTGCCAATAGGGGTGAAATTGCACGAAGAGTAATAAGAACTCTGAGGAAGATGAACATAAAAAGTGTAGCTGTTTATTCTGATGCAGATAAGGAGTCGCCTCACGTATTTGAGGCTGACGAGGCCGTCTACATCGGCAAGAGTCCATCAGCAGAAAGTTACTTAAAGCAAGATGTTATTTTAAATTTTTGTAAGGAGTTAGGTGTAGATGGTATCCATCCTGGGTATGGATTTCTATCTGAAAATGCTTCGTTTGCTAGGAAAGTAAAAGAGGCGGGAATAAAATTAATTGGGCCTTCTCCTGAATCTATGGAAGTTATGGGGGATAAATTAAGTGCCAAACAAGCTGTAAAAGCTTTCAATGTTCCTTTAGTTCCCGGTGTTGACTCTGCCATTTCAGATATTTCCGAGGCAAAGAAAGTGGCGAAAGAGGTGGGTTATCCTATTTTAATTAAGGCCTCTGCAGGTGGTGGAGGAAAAGGAATGAGACTTGTTCACAAAGAGGAAGAATTTGAAGAACAAATGAATATGGCCCAAAACGAGGCGAGATCCTCTTTTGGAGACGACGCCGTTTTTATCGAGAAGTTTGTTGAGAAACCTCGTCATATTGAAATTCAAGTTTTTGCAGATCAATTGGGTAATGTGGTTTACTTGTTTGAGAGGGAATGTTCAATTCAACGCAGACACCAAAAGGTAGTTGAGGAAGCACCGAGCGCAGTGCTCACACCAGAATTAAGAAAAAAAATGGGGGAAGCAGCTGTAGCAGTCTGTCGTGCATGTAAATACGAAGGTGCTGGAACTGTGGAATTTTTGATTGACGCTCACATGAATTTTTATTTCTTGGAAATGAACACAAGACTTCAAGTGGAGCATCCGGTTACAGAAGAAATAACCGGTCAGGATCTTGTGGAATGGCAAGTGAGAGTTGCGAGAGGCGAGCGCCTACCTAAACTTCAAGATGAACTAACTATAAATGGTCATGCGGTTGAAGTGCGTGTTTATGCAGAAGATACACTGAATGGTTTTGTTCCGGATATTGGAAAACTTGAGCGCTACAGGATTCCGAGTGGTAAGAATATTCGAGTAGACGATGCCTTCTTGGAAGGAATGGAAATTCCAATTTACTATGATCCCATGATTGCCAAATTAGTTGTTTGGGGAGCTACACGTGAAGAAGCAATTGAAAGAACAATTGAGGCTATCGAGAATTATCAAATTTCAGGAGTAAAAACCACCTTAGATTTTGGAAAATTTGTACTGAAGCATGATGCATTCAGAAGTGGTAATTTTGATACTAATTTTATAAACCATTACTTTAAAAATCCGTCAATCGTCAATGCAGCAATGGAGGAAGAAGAAACAGCTCTGCGGCATGCTGTGGATAAAATTTGGAGTGATATTCAAGATAGAAAAGAAGAAGCTTTCAGGTCTCGATCTATTGTGTCATCCTGGAAAAATAGAATGGAATAAAAATTTTAGGGAACTTAACAGAGTAACAATTGAAATAAGTACATTTACAACGCAAAAAAAAGAGAATGAATTTACATGAATATCAAGGCAAGGCAATATTAAAAAGCTATGGAGTTGCCATTCAAGAAGGTGTCGTTGTAGACAAAGCAGAAGATGCCGTCGCAGCCGCTGAAAAACTAACGCAAGAAACAGGCACAAGTTGGTATGTGGTAAAAGCACAAATTCATGCTGGAGGTCGAGGAAAAGGAAAAGTAGAGGAAACAGGATCAAATGGAGTTGTACTTGCCAAAGGAATTCATGAAATTGAAGATAAGGTAAAAGGTATTCTTGGTGGTCACTTGGTAACCTTACAAACGAACGGAAAAGGAAAGAAAGTAAACAAAGTTTTGATTGCTCAAGATGTTTATTATCCTGGACCAACAGAAGTTAAAGAGTTTTACATGTCTGTTTTACTAGACAGAGAAAAAGGACGAAATGTAATTGTGTATTCCACTGAAGGAGGAATGGATATTGAACATGTTGCGGAGCATTCACCCGAAAAAATTTACAAAGAATTTATTGACCCAAGAGTTGGTCTTCAAGGGTTTCAATCACGAAAAATCGCGTTTAATTTAGGGTTATCGGGAGAAGCCTTCAAGCAAATGGTGAAATTTGTTTCTTCCTTGTACAAGGCTTATGAAGGAATTGATGCTTCGATGTTTGAAATAAATCCACTCTTTAAGACGTCAGATGATAAAATCATAGCTGTTGATGCGAAGGTAACCTTGGACGGTAATGGATTATTTAGACATCCAGACTATGCGGCACTTCGTGATATTTCTGAGGAAGATCCAACGGAAGTCGAAGCTGGTGAAGCGGGTTTGAATTTCGTGAAGTTAGACGGAAATGTTGGATGTATGGTAAATGGAGCTGGTCTTGCGATGGCAACAATGGACATTATCAAACTTTCCGGAGGTAACCCTGCTAACTTTTTAGATGTAGGAGGTACAGCAAACGCTGAGCGCGTTGAAAAAGCGTTCCACATAATATTGAAAGATCCTAATGTTAAAGCAATTCTAATAAATATTTTCGGAGGAATTGTCCGCTGTGATAGAGTGGCACAAGGAGTTGTGGATGCTTATAAAAATATTGGAAACATACCTGTTCCGATTATTGTCAGATTGCAAGGAACTAATGCAGTAGAAGCGAAAAGATTAATTGATGAATCAGGATTGAATGTGCATTCTGCGGTATTGTTACAGGAAGCAGCAGAAAAGGTAAAAGAAGTACTAGCTTAGTATAAATCGTTCACTTCGAATAATTTTATCTTACAAAGGGTACTGTTTTTGCTAACGCAACGACATGATAAGGTCCCTTTTTGTTATTTTTTTTGTTTTAATTGCTTTTTGCTCATTTCAACAAACATCTTTCTATTCTCAGCAATTACGATTTTCACGTTTTCAATCTGTGCACAACGAAGTATCTTCTTTACTGAATACTTCGTTGAAGGAATTCGGCATAGAAAGTACTGAAGTTCATATCTTATTAGCAGCTTTTAAGGAAGAAGGAAAGATAGAATGTTACGTGAAAAACAGAACTGACAAGTCATATAAATTATTTAGAACGTATGAGATATGTTCTAAATCTGGAACTCAGGGACCAAAAAATAAACAAGGAGACAAACAAGTTCCCGAAGGGTTTTATCA
>DORI01000158.1 GCA_003512365.1 Crocinitomicaceae bacterium
TAGAACAGTGATTTTTTACTCGTAATTTTAAATTAATAAAAGAATAACAATAGGTTTTCATCATTGCTTGTTCATTCCCCTTGGTTGACAGCATTTAGGTAATTTTTCAACATCCTCTTTTTTTGCTTTTACTTCATCAGCGTCGTAACCGACTTTCGCAATAATTTTTTTAACAGCAATTGCGTCAAGTTTTTTTGTTTTGTATTTAACAGTTGCTTTTTTTGTTTCCAAATCTAGTTCTGCAAACAAAACACCTTTGGTGTAATTCAGTTTATCTTCAATTCTATTTTTGCAATCTCCACATTCTGCGGAAGTTTGTATACAGATCGTTTGAGTCTTAGGGCTTTTTTGTCCATATGTTGTGTACTGAACCACAGAGATTAAGAAAAACATTAGGTAAAGTATCTTTTTCATGTGTGTTTAATTTTATATTCAAGGTTATATGAAATCGCCAATTATATTCATTTTTTCTTTAAATTAAAGTGTAATGGCTAAATTCATTATAATAAATTTAAGTTATTTTTTCCTTTCTTTTTTAATTTGATAGCGAATTCCACCATAAATGGTGATTCCCATTACAGGTCCCCAAATTTCTGTTGCATCGAAACTCGAACTAAATGGATTTTGTGCATCAATTATGGGGTGTTTTTGTCTGTAGTTACTCAAATTCTCGCCTCCGAGGTAAAAGTCCCACTTTTTGTAGATATGTGTTACTTGGGAATTGACCATTGGATATACCTTGCTGTAATCTTGAAGTTGTCCTCCCTTAATTCCTGGCAATCTTGATTGTCCAAAAACTGAAAGGGTTAGGTCATATTCCCATCTTTTGTTGCGGGTACGGTAAGCCAAATTAGTAAATCCTCTATGTCTAGGAATCATTACTTGCTGTTGCATCTGACCACCATAAAGCGCTTGGACATCCAAGAATTTATAGGCAAGTCGAATGTCTAAATTTCGGATAGGAGTCCAACTTAATTCTAATTGAACACTGTTTGAATAAGAGGCATTCTCGAGGTTTTTAAAGACAACAGAGGTAGATATGCTATCGCGGTCTACAATCAATTGGTTTGTGAATCGGGTGTGGTAAACATCAAATGCAAGCGTTGCTTTCTTTTTTAACACTTTGAAATCTTTGACAATCGATCCTCCAAAATTCCAAGAAATTTCTGGTAATATCTGAGACGGGGCAACCCAAGGTTTAGAACTGGCCAAAAGGGAAATGTTATCGATCATATAATTTGGGACACGCCAACCTCTTCCAGCCGTGAATCGAAGATCAGTAAATTCATCCAAGGTGTATTTAGCATGAAGGCGAGGGGTTATTTGGTGTTTGAAAAGATTATGAAAATCATACCTTATTCCTGAAATTACCGACCAACGCGACGTAGTCAAAGTGTACTCAACAAACGCTCCAGGCACAATTTCTTTTCTACTTGTTGAAAGACTCTCAGCAGATTGAGTAATATCGAGATACAAAAAACTCAGTCCAGATTTAACTTTATGATCAGTCGTAGCAATGTAATCGTCGTAAATTACATTTATTAATCCACGTTTTTCTTCACCAGAGAAAGGTCTAATACCAAATGCTCCATCTAAAAGGTGATATTTCGCATGGTACACAATTCCTAAAGATTGAGAAGGTTTTTTTCCAAAAAAACCTGTTTTGGCGAAGACATCGGCATGTTTTGAATTAATCAGTACCCCGTATGTTGGAGGGGGAAAAGGAAGAATGGTAGGTTCGTCTCTAAAAT
Organism: Crocinitomicaceae bacterium; assembly: GCA_003512365.1. Taxonomy (GTDB): domain Bacteria; phylum Bacteroidota; class Bacteroidia; order Flavobacteriales_D; family Crocinitomicaceae; genus UBA952. The sequence goes on from DORI01000158.1 coordinate 1,752, forward strand.
AAGTAGTTTGTCCTCCAACCTTTCGGTCTTGGTTTAGGTTAACACCAAATTGTGCCTCCATTTTTTTTCCATGGTATTCCCAACGATTGAAAAAAGCTATATTATCTCCCATTGGCAAATCCCTGAATTTATCGTGATTATGGTCAATGTTACCGTAAACAGAAGAAACGTGCGCAAACCAACCTGTTGTCCACTTTTTACTCAGTTGATGTCCTGCATTAAAGTTGAGTTCAGAACGACCCTGAGAGTTTTGGTAAGCGTTGAAATAAAACCTTTCCATTTCTTGTGGTTTTTTCAATTCGAGATTAACAAGCCCGGCCATTGACTCGTATCCATTTACAACATTTCCCGTGCCTTTTGTGATTTGAATTGATTCAATCCATGTTCCAGGCATGGATTGCAGACCAAAAGAACTTTCCAATCCTCTTAAAAATGGAATATTTTCAAGTTGCAGTTGCGTATATACACCATCTAAGCCCATCATTTGAATTTTTTTTGCTCCAGAAACAGCATCCGTAATGTTAACATCCACAGAAGCATTGGTTTCAAATGATTCTGATAAATTACAACATGCTGCTTTTCTCAATTCTGCGGCGGTAAGTTCTTCAACATGCAACGTCTTCATTCTTGAAATGGAGGACGACCGTTTTCTGGCTTCAAGAACAACTTCTTTCATCATGCTTTTCGCAAATAAGACGATATTCAGTGAAATAAAGCGGTCTTTTTTTGTGACAATTACGGTATCGTTATAATAACCGACAGCTGATATAACGATAGTATCGGGTAG
>DORI01000162.1:0-1459 GCA_003512365.1 Crocinitomicaceae bacterium
AAAGAACGGTATTTGATCTTGGTTGCGGGGACAGGATTTGAACCTGTGACCTTTGGGTTATGAGCCCGACGAGCTGCCAACTGCTCCACCCCGCAATATATCTTTATTAATTAGTTCGATATTAAATCCCCATTGGAATCTCGAATACAAAGATAGGTCAAATTACCCATTTTTGCAAGTCAATTAACAAATCTTTGGATTATCTTACCGTTGGACCAGCCTCAAAAGCTTTTTCAGGAGCTAAAAAACTCAAGGTTCCGGCCTCGTCTTCCGCCATTAACACCATACCTTGCGATTCGATACCACGAATTTTTCTTGGCTCCAAATTGAGTAAGACCAAAACTGTTTTTCCGATGATTTCTTCTGGCGCGTAATGCTCTGCAATTCCCGATACTATCGTGCGTTCGTCAATACCTGTTACCACCGTTAACTTCAATAATTTATCGGCTTTTTCAACTTTTTCTGCGTGTTTTATGGTGGCTAAACGCATGTCAAGTTTTGTGAATTCGTCAAAGGAAATAGCGTCTTTCATAGGAGGAAAATTAGATGTTTCGGTGGAATTGTGACTCATTAGTTTTGCACGCTCTTGTTCTACTAAGGAATCTTCGATTTTCGTGAATAATATTTCAGGTGTGCCGATTTGATGTCCTTGAGAAAGAATTTCTGCTGGTTTTGAATCCCATGCATCATTCGTAATATCAATGTTCAACATAGTTGCTAATCGTTCACACGTAGCAGGAAGAAAAGGACGACCCATCAAAGCGAGCTGTGTGGTTAAAATATTGGCAAGGTAGAGAATTGATTTTACGCGTTCCGGATCCGTTTTTATGAGTTTCCAAGGCTCTTGATCTGCCAGGTATTTATTTCCCAGTCGCGCTAAATTCATCCATTCTGTTTGCGCTTCACGTAATTTGTAAGCATACATCAGCGTTTCAATCTTCGCAGGAATAGCTTCTATTTCCGAAATGAGTTCTTTATCTTCAGCAGAAAATTCACCCGGACTTGGAATGATTCCTTCGTAATACTTTTGGGTTAGCACCAAGGTTCTGTTTACAAAATTTCCTAAAATATCTGCTAACTCACTATTTACACGTGTTTGAAATTCTTTCCAGGTAAACTCAGAGTCCTTGCTTTCTGGGGCAATCGCTGTCAATACATATTTCAGTTCATCGATGCGATTTGGATGCGCTGCAATGAATTCATGCAACCAAACTGCCCAATTACGTGAGGTAGAAAATTTATCTCCCTCCAAATTCAAAAATTCGTAGGCTGGAACATTATCCGGAAGAATAAAATCTCCGTGATCTTTGAGTAGAATCGGGAAAATAATCGCGTGAAACACGATGTTATCTTTTCCAATGAAATGAACCAATTTTCGATCACCGGCCTCATTTTTACACCAATAATCTTTCCAATTTTTACCATTGTCCAAGGCCCATTGTTTCGTTGCTGAAATATA
>DORI01000162.1:1550-4129 GCA_003512365.1 Crocinitomicaceae bacterium
TCCAAGTCGCGTGTCATGGCTCTCGGTTTTAGACCTCCGTTAATCCAGGACATACATTGCCCTATAACCTGATTACGCCATTCTTTTGGGTTGTGCTGAGGTTCTCCATCTAAAATCCCATTTTGAATCCATTCGCGCAACCATTCTTCGTGACGATCCATCGGCAAATACCAGTGAGAGGTGGATTTTAAAATTGGAGTTTTATTGCTAAGCGTAGAAATTGGATTGATTAAATCGGTCGGACTCAAGTCACTTCCACATTTTTCACATTGGTCTCCGTAAGCACCTTCACTTGAACATTTGGGACACGTTCCTGTTATGTAGCGATCCGCTAAAAACTGTTGAAATTCTTCATCGTAATATTGCTCCGAGATTTCTTCGATGAACTTTCCTTTTTCGTGAAGTTTTAGGAAAAAGTCTTGCGACGTTTGGTGATGTATTTGCGCAGAGGTTCGGTGAAAAATATCAAAAGAAATTCCGAAATCTTGGAACGCTTTACCAATCATCTCATTGTATTTATCTACAATTTCTTGAGGTGAAATACCTTCTTTTTTAGCTCGCAAGGTAATTGCCGCCCCATGTTCGTCACTTCCACAAATGAAAACAACATCGTGACCCTTCAGTCTAAGAAATCGCACAAATATGTCTGCAGGCAAGTAAACCCCAGCTACGTGACCAAGGTGAAGAGGTCCATTCGCGTATGGCAGAGCAGCAGTAACCGTAAATTTAGAAACAGCATTCATTGGACTACAAAGATAACAATAAAAAAAAGGCCGACTTTCGCCGACCTTTTCATTTCTCAAAAGAGATTCTTATTTCTTAACAACGTTAAACTGAGCTGATTTTCCGTTTTCAAGTGTTATGTTGAAAATGTACATTCCAGACTCAAGGCTTGCGATGTCTACATCTGATTTTCCGCCAACTAAGTTGATAGAATTCATCATAACAGTTTTACCGCTAACGTCTGTAACATTTAATGTAGCAACTCCTTCACCTTCGATTGAAACAGTTACTTTGTCGTTAGCAGGGTTTGGATATGCTATACCGTCAACAACATTCGATTCAGCCAAACCAATGTTATTCACGTCGATTAAAGCAACACCTAAAGCACTTGGCAAATCACTTCCAAATCCAACCGCGAAACGGGTACCATCACTTTCATTAGGGAACATTGGTTGTAAATATATATCGGTGTTCCAAGTGTAGTTCTGGCTACCATATCCTAAGTACAAGTCTAAGTTTACAGTTTGAACACAAGCTAAATAACGCGTGTTATTTTGAAGAACAATTGGATTTGCAAAAGCTCCATAAACAACTTCTCCCTGTAAATCACTTGGATAGTAGTAATAGCCTGATGCAACTTCTGTTAATGTCCAAGCATTATTTGCGGGGAAATTAGCGTCGTTCAAATCTGTAAATTGGTCATCCCATGTATACAAATACAGAGCCATTTCTTCTCCATCAAGTGGTGCAGTATTAGCAGCTTTTGTAGCCGCGAAATATACACCAGTCGCAGCGACTCTGCTTGCATTTGGGTCTTGTACCACTGTACAAATTGAATACGTTTGATTGTTTGTGCTTGGCCTATAGAAATTAGAGGCCTCCATTCTATTGGTTGCGTTATCTATTGCAGAATAAGAAAAAACAGAATCGTTAAATGTAAAAGTAAAGTTCAGCACATTGTCTGCATCATATTCATCAGCACCCCCAAGACTAAGAGTATAGGTAAGATTATAGGTTCCTGCTGAATAAGAACTTAATGAAAATTGAGGAAGCGTATATGTTCCACCTGGAAATACATCAATACCTGCAGTATCTCCTGCTGCTAGCGATAATACAGAGGTTGTATTATCATAAACAACGGCACCAGAAGGATTTGTAATTTTTGCATTTAACGTTACATTTGCCTGGGGCTGGTTACCAGGGTTTGTTATGCTAGCTCCAACTTCAAAATTAAATTCAGTTCCATTCTGTGCTAATAATGAATGTACCATTCCTCCTTTAGGAGCAAGTGCTGAATTTGCATTTAATGCGACATCGTTTGCAAATAAACCTGTTTTGTTCCCCAGAAATACAACGACCGGCCCATTTGCCATTTCATTAACAAGTGTAGCCCCGTCATTAAGGTCAATCATTACAACAGGAATGGTAACATTTGCGCCATTTGCCCCAGCTCCCATTGCGATAACTTCATTTGGATTACGGTTAATCACGATTACTGCAACTGCACCGGCATTTTGAGCATTAAAGGCTTTCAAACCAAACTCACAAGCACCGTTATTCGTATTGGTTGTGCCATCTCCTCTGAAAACAACTGCAATTTTTCCTGCAAGACTTCCTGGCGCAAGGGCATTACATCCAGAAGCAGAAACAGGGTTCCCCTGAGCGTTTAATCCAGGCGAACCATCATCAGCTAACTGCAAAGTGTCCTCTACAAACGTTCCAGGAATAGTAAAATCTGGCGTTCCCCAGCCTCCTGCTGGATCTGCCCAAGTGTGTGTGTAATTTGCTACGATGTTTTGTGGAGAAACTCCAGCAACTATCACCTGAGCACTTGCAGCCACTGCCGACAAGATCAC
>DORI01000215.1 GCA_003512365.1 Crocinitomicaceae bacterium
TATTCAAGACGTTACTAACCTGTCCAGTAATGATGTGGAAATTTGCTTCCAATCGCGTCCCAGCCATCCCAATCGGATCTTTTATCTCCGGCTCATTATCTACAATGTACTCTTGCGGGATTACGTCTATAATTTCTTCACCAGGATTCATCACCAACTGGTACATATCATCTATGAAATTATCAATATCACGTTGAGAAATTTCTCCGTCTTTGGCTCTACGGGTGTAGATTCCTCGGTGCTGCAAACTTTTTATATGTTGACCTGCAATTCCAACGAAGACATTCTTAATCTGAAGATTGCCATCTTTGCAGTTTTGCGCTTCTTGAACAGCAGCAGTAATGGACTGTATGGTTCTTTCGATATTTGAAACAACACCGCGCATTACACCTAGGGACTCACTTCGCCCCATCGAAATAATCTCAATCTTGTTGTGTTCGTTTTTTCTCCCTACAAAACAAGCAATTTTCGTAGTTCCGATATCTAGACCTATTACCACTGGGCTTTTTCTAGTTGGCTGGTTGCTCATATCTTTTTCTGCAAACGATTTGTCCATCATAACTTAAATTAATTTCAGCATATTTATTCCACCCCTCAAAAGGCATTCCCTGTTGATAAAAGACCTTTAACCGATCAAATTTATCAGCGACACTTCGCTCGGAATCCGCCTTTCCAAAAACAATTAATGCTTCTCCAACTATTGGAATCATAATAAAATTCCCGTTCTCATCTATGTGTACTTGAGATATCAAATGATACAATAGCGGATCATTGCAAACATAATTTGAAATTCGGTAGATATCGTCTAATTTTTTAATACTTTTCAAGGAGTCGTTGTTAATAATCTCATTAATATTTCCCACTTGAAATTTATCTTTTATATTTCCAGTAAAAACTAGCGTTCTTGCGGTATGTAGATCCGATCTATTCATTAAAAATCCATCGGCATCAAGGTAGAAAGATTGGCTAAATCGATTAAAAATTCGAGCAATTGGTTTTCTTAATTCTAATTCAATATTCCAAGTGCTCCCAATATCCCTAAACACATGTGCATTTTTTACTTCTGGCATATTATTAATAGCCTCTTCAATAAAAGTAATATCTAACTCCTTAACGCGCTGATCATTAAAAATTAGGTGTTTTTCTCTTAAGCGATGTAACAATTCTTTTTCAGTTAACATGGCATTTTCTCCTTCGTAGTGAATTGCAACATTGGGTGAGTCAAGGATTTTGTTTTCATCAAATTTATTTGCCAAATAAAAAATTACCCCAACACCGGTTAATAGAAGAATCCAAGCAGATATTTTGAGCCACATTTTCATACGCTTATATTGCTTTGAAGTATTTCTTTTAACGGTTGAACGATTCTGTCAATATCTCCTGCGCCGATAGTCACGACAACCCCATTTTTTTGCTCTTTAAAATGAAGAATAACCTCAGATGGAGATTTTAACGACTTGTTATTTAATTTAACTTTTTGCAACAGCCAATCGCTTGTAATTCCGTGAATTGGCTCTTCTCTTGCCGGGTAAATTGGCATCAAAATCAACTCATCCAACAGGGATAATTCCGCAGCAAAACCTTCAGCAAAATCTCGTGTTCGAGAAAATAGATGTGGCTGAAAAATTCCTATTAAAGTCTTGTTTGGATAAAGCATTCGCAACGAAGAAACTAAACTTTTTATCTCCATTGGATGGTGTGCATAATCATCCAGGTAAACTAATTTCTCTGTTCTAATATGGTATTCAAATCTTCTTTTCACACCTAAAAAACTTGACAGACCTGTTCTTAATTCGGCTTCGTGCATTCCTAATTCAGTTAACAAGGCAATACATGCCAAGGCGTTTTCCGCGTTATGGAGTCCAGGAATTCCTAATTGAACATTCGGCATATTTATCCTTCTACCGCGTACATCTCCAAACAAAAACCCATTTAACCATCTTAAATTATGCATAGAATAATCAGCTGTCTCTGACCTCAAAGCATAGGTGATAACCTTAGATAAACTTGGCAGACTCAATCCTTCTTTTTGTACTGAAAATCCATTCATGTCTGACTTCATCGCATATTGCCGAAAGCCTTCCAAGAATTGCTCTTTACTGCCATAAATATCCAGATGATCTGGATCAGCAGCAGTTATGATCGAACTGTGGGGACTTAGTTGTAAAAATGATCTATCAAACTCATCTGCCTCAATTACTGTCCATTCACTTGAAGAAGAGAGCACAATGTTAGAATTAAAATTTGTGGCGATACCACCAAGGAAAGCATTGCATTTCCAAGTGCTTTCATTCAAAATATGCGCAAGTATAGAGCTAGTGGTGGTTTTTCCATGCGTACCGGCAACACATAATCCTTTCGAAAACCGCGTGATTAATCCCAAAACTTCTGCTCTTTTCATCACTTGAAATCCATTTGACTGAAAGTAAATGAGCTCTTTCATGCTTTTAGGTACTGCAGGCGTAACCACTATCAAAGAATTTTCCACTTCCATAAAATCTTTCGGAATTTCTTGCACATCATCCTCATAATGTACCCAAGCACCTTCCGATCGAAGGGTTTCAGTTAACTCACTTGATGTCTTGTCGTAGCCACCAACGCTTTTTCCCAAGCTCATAAAATACCGAGCTAGTGCAGACATACCAATTCCTCCTATTCCAATAAAATAGACAGAAGAAAATTTAGTTAAGCTTACCCTATTCATGCTTCAATTGCTTTTTCACATTCGTCTACTATTTCTTTCGTTGCATGTGGCTTTGCCAAAGAACTACTGTTTGATTCTAGTTTTGTAATTTCGGTTTGATTAGCCAATAAAGATTTAACTGTATTCATCAACTTATTATTCAATTCGTTGTCTTTGAGCATAATTGCAGCATTTTTAACTACTAAAGACATTGCATTTTTAGTTTGATGATCTTCTGCCACATTCGGAGATGGAACTAAAATAGACGCCTTACCCAACAGGCATAATTCAGATACGGATAATGCTCCCGCTCTAGAAACAACCACATCCGCGGAAGCATAAGCTAAATCCATACGTTGAATAAACTGATGTAAAACAATGTTTTTAGCACCACTTTTTTCGACTATTTCCGATAGGTTTTCATAATACAACTTGCCGCATTGCCAAACCACTTGAATATCATTTTCAAGAGCTTTCCAATTTTCTATTTCATTAGAAATTGCTTGGTTAATAGATCTTGCACCGAGTGAACCTCCAATAACGAGAACGGTTTTCTTATTTGGGTCTAATTTAAAATACTCAAGTGCTTCTGCCCTATTTACTTGAACAGACATTTCTTTTCTTACGGGATTACCCGTCAACACAATTTTATCTATTGAAAAAAATGATTCCATTCCGTCGTATGCAACACATATAGTTTTTGCTTTTTTAGCTAGAAGTTTATTGGTTTTTCCAGCAAACGAGTTTTGTTCTTGAATTAACGTTGGTATACCCAATAAATTTGCCATTTTCAATGTTGGTCCACTAGCATAACCGCCTACTCCGATTACCAGTTGCGGTTTAAAGGATCGAATAATACCGCGTGCCTTCAACAAACTTTTTGCAATTTTATATGGCAAAAGTAAATTCGAAAGTGTAAGTTTTCTTTGAAGTCCTGCTATTGGTAAACCCTCGATAGCATAACCTGCTTGGGGTACTTTTTCCATTTCCATTCTTCCTTGCGCACCGACAAACAAAATTTGAATTTTCGGATTACGATTTTTTAATTCATCCGCAATAGCAACAGCTGGAAATATATGTCCTCCAGTACCACCTCCCGATATAATAACTCTTTCAATCATGATGCGTTAGCTGCTTGAAAATTCGTTTCACTTAATTCTATTTTTCGTTTTTGCAAGTTATAAGCAAATGACTGCACAATTCCAATGGAAGCACAAGCCATAATCAGCGCTGAACCTCCCATTGCTAGAAACGGCATATTTTGACCTGTAACGGGGAAAATACCGGTACAAACTAACATATTTATACTGGCTTGAGTGAGTAAATGTATACCTATGCCCATACAGACATATGTTTGAAAAAGATCATCTGTTTTTAGGGCAATACGAATAATCCGTAGCAAAAGTATCATGTACATCAGAATTAAAAATATTGCCGACATTAAACCGAATTCTTCAACAAAACTTGAATAATAAAAATCGGCATAAGCCTCAGGTATGAATTCTTTTAGTTTTCCATCTCCAACACCTTGTCCAAGAATAGATCCATTATGAATGGCTAGCTTTGCATTATTCGCTTGAGCATTTTTCAGGATATCCGCTGACGATTCATCCACTTTTGAATTGTAGCGACTTACCCAAGTGTCATAACGAGGTAAAATATTCAATTGAGGTGCTGCTTTGTGAAGTGATATTACTAAAACTACTAAGCCTATACCTGCCCCCATCATTGTAAACAATTTCCCATACGGCATTCGACCTATAAAAAGCATGGCAAATGACAGCATAAAAAGCATAGCTGCAGTTGAAAAATTATCTTTTAAAATCAAAAAACAAATAACAATAATCGGAAGCACAACGGGAAGAACACCTTCCTTCCAATCGTTGAACTTTTCTTTTTTCTTAACCAATAAACGAGATAAATAAACGATTAACGCAAGCTTGGCAAAATCTGATGACTGAAAAGTCAAGCCAATGAATGGAATTTTAATCCAACGACCGGCATCATTAACTTGGGTTCCAAAAAACATGGTGAAAAGTAAAATAAGTATGGCCACATAGTAACTAAATTTTGCTAACTGTCCAATGTACTTCGAATCCGTTCGATGAATGAAAAACATCGTAAAAAAGGCAATGACAACATAAAGTAAATGTTTACCTAAATATTGAATTGGTGATCCCCCTTCGATTTTGACAAGGATAGGCACGAAACTATATACAGTAACCAAAGAAAATCCCATAAGTAAGATGGTGATTATCCAAATTACAGGATCGCCTTTTAAGTATTTAAGGTATTCTTTCATTTTGTTTGCACCAATTGAAGGAATTCATCGAATTTTCTCGCGTTATACTCAGTGTTACTATTTGAACTAGTGAAGAGTAAAATTCCAGGCTTAAACTTCATTTTTACACATGATTCTAAGGCCCAATTCACATCCTTTTCTTTTTCCAGTGTGTCATAAATTAGCGTAATTAATTTATCCCATTGAATATTGCCGCGATCAATTAGAGCCTGAATTTCTTGTGGATTTCCTATCCAAAGCACATTAAAAGGAAAAGAAAGAACTGTGCGTTCCAAGACTTCAATAGTTGGATATTGCCAGCTGAATGCATCCATTTCTAATATCTTTCCACGGGCAATGAGCGAACTATCCCTATCGAGTAGTAAACCATTTTTTCTTGCCTCAGAAAGTTGATTTTTGATATATTGAAGTTCTTCCTTGCTCATATTACAGCATTCTAACAGCTTGTTTGAACTNNGTGTTTTCGGTCATGGGAGAAATTTCTGCTTAGAGGTTATTCACAAAATGTTTGAACTGCCTACCACGGTCTTCATAATTTTCGAACAAATCAAAGCTGGCACAAGCAGGTGACAAAAGCACCGTTTCGTCCTTATTAGCCAATCGATAACCATAAGCAACAGCCTCAATAGCTGAACTCGCTTCAACGATAGTTTCAACGGTTGTTGAGAAGGCCTCAATAATTTTTTGATTTTCTGTTCCAAGGCAAATAATTGCTTTCACCTTGTCTTTAACAAGTTCCATCAATTCGTTGTAATCGTTTCCTTTATCGACACCTCCTACAATCCAAACCACAGGTTTTTCCATACTTTCTAAGGCAAACCAGGTAGAATTGATGTTGGTAGCTTTTGAGTCGTTTATAAACTCAATCCCGTTGACTTTTGCAACGAATTCTAGGCGATGTTCAACATTTACAAAGTCTTCAAGACTTTCTCGGACCACATCTTTACGAATTTCTACAATTCTCGCGGCAATACCTGCTGCCAACGAATTTTGGGTGTTGTGCTTACCCTTCAAAGCTAAATCATGAATGGACATAGTTAATTGATCTTTTATGTTTATTGTTAGTTGTTCCTTAGTTGCAAAGCCCCCTACCGGAATCTCTTCTTTGAGTGAAAAAGGTGCGGTTTTCATTGGGAGATTTCTTTTGGCAATTTCTGCCTGAATTATGGGGTCATCGAAATTATAGATGAACCAATCTTCATGGGTTTGATTATTTAAAATCCTAAATTTTGCGTCAACATAGCGTTGCATTTCATAGGCGTAGCGGTCTAAATGATCTGGGGTGATATTGGTAAGAATTCCAATATCGGCTTTAAAATCAAACATATCGTCTAACTGAAATGAACTCAATTCAATGACATACCATTCGTGGTCACATTCAGCAACTTGTTTGGCAAAACTCTGTCCTACATTTCCTGCTAATCCAACATCCCAGCCTGCTTTTTTCAGAATATGATGTGTGAGCATGGTGGTGGTAGTTTTGCCGTTACTTCCTGTGATGCATATTTTTTTTCCTTTGGTATAATAACTTGCAAATTCTATTTCCGAAATAACAGGAATTCCTCTATTGCGAAGTGCTACAATAATTGGAACAGTATTCGGTATTCCAGGGGATTTTACAATCAATTCACAGGATAAAATCCGTGTTTCATCGTGCTGACCTTCTTCCCATTCAACATTTAAATTTTGCAGGTCTTGTTTAAATTCCTCTTTAATTTTTCCAGCATCAGAAACAAACACGTTCCACTCTTGCTTTATGGCAAGAATAGCAGCTCCGAGTCCACTTTCTCCGGCTCCTAATATGGCAATATGTTTCCCTTTTCCTTGCATCGACTATCTTAATTTTAGCGTTACGATGGTTACCACTGCTAGGAGCACCCCTACAATCCAAAATCGGGAAACAATTTTTGCTTCATGTAGGCCTTTTTTCTGAAAATGATGGTGTAACGGAGCCATTAGGAAAATTCGCCTTCCTTCACCAAATCGTTTCTTTGAATATTTGAAATACCCAACTTGAAGCATTACGGATAAATTTTCAATAAGGAAAACCCCACAAAGCACAGGAATTAGCAGTTCCTTTCTTATAGCAATGGCAAATACAGCAATGATTCCGCCAATTGCCAAACTACCCGTATCTCCCATAAAAACTTGTGCTGGAAATGAGTTATACCACAAAAATCCGATGCATGCTCCCACGAAGGCCGCGATAAAAATTACCATTTCTTCTGCGAGTGGGATATACATTACATTTAAGTAATCGGCAAACTTTGCGTGAGAACTTATATATGCTAAAACTGCCAAGGCTAAACCTATAATCGCAGAGGTACCTGTTGCCAAACCATCTAACCCGTCGGTCATGTTTGCTCCGTTGGAAACAGCAATTACAATAAAGATGACAATTGGAATAAAAAGTAACCAGCCGTATGATTTATCCATGTCACCAATTAGCCAGTTATAATTAAACTCATTTCCTTTGATAAATGGAATTGTGGTGGTCATGTCGTCGGTTTTGATCCACTTATAGTTCTCACCGTCATTTTGCACATGCAGATGTGTGACAAACTCTTCGTCGTTCTGTAATTGGTAGTCTGCACTAACTCTTTTGTGAACCGTTACATCATCAGAAAAATAGAGTATACAACCTACTATCAAACCAACTCCAATTTGTCCAATTACTTTGAACGATCCCTTTAAACCTTCTTTGTTCTTTTTAAATACTTTGATATAGTCGTCTAAAAAGCCAATCATTCCCAACCAAATTGTGGCGATTATCATGGTGATGACGTAAATGTTATGCAGTTTAGCAAATAGAATTGTTGGAATTAAAATAGCGCCAAGAATGATGATCCCTCCCATTGTAGGCGTTCCTGACTTTTCAAGTTGACCTGCAAGTCCAAGATCTCGAACCGTTTCTCCGATTTGTTGCTTGCGCAGGGCTAAAATGATTTTCTTCCCAAAAACAATTGATACAATTAATGAGGTGATCAATGCCATGGCCGCTCGAAAAGAAATAAAATCGAACAAGCCTGCTCCTGGAAAATTTAGTTTATCTAAGTAATCAAATAAGTAGTAGAGCATTATTTCTTCAATTCATTGGTTAATTCTTGTGTTATCTTGAAATCATCAAAATCGTATTTAACTCCCATGATTTCTTGGTATTTCTCATGTCCTTTGCCGGCGATTAAAATGATATCACCCGGTTGTGCGAGTAGAATCGCGGTTTTAATAGCCTGTTTTCTATCTAGAACTGAAATAGATTTAGTTTGCAGATCTGAGGTTAACCCAGATTCCATATCCTGTAAAATTCGAGCCGGATCCTCCGTTCGAGGGTTGTCAGAAGTTAAAATTACTTGTTGACTCATTTTAGCGGCTATTTCAGCCATCAACGGACGTTTTGTTTTGTCACGATCTCCACCACATCCTACAAGCGTGATGACTTTTTCTGTCCCCTTCTTAATTCCGTTAATGGTTTGGAGTACATTTTCCAATGCGTCAGGCGTATGTGCATAATCCACAATTACTGTCAATCCGCCTTGGCTTCTGAAATATTGAAATCTACCATCTACTGAATTTAAATTACTAAGGCCAGTTAAAACTTCTAGTGAATCAAATCCCAAAGACGTGGCTACACCATATACTGCCAATAAGTTGTAGGCATTAAATTCTCCAACCAATTTGGTGTACACTTCTTTATTATTGACTTGAAGTACCAAACCACTAAGTGCGTTCTCACTAATTTTTCCTTTAAAATCTGCAGGAGTTTTAAGTGCATAACTAAATTTTTGTGCCTTCGTGTTTTGCAACATTAGCGTTCCGTTCTTATCGTCAACATTTGTCAAAGCAAAAGCAGCGCTGCTAAGTCCATCAAAAAAGGCTTTTTTTACGTTTATGTATGCAGCAAAAGTTTGGTGGTAATCCAAATGGTCATGTGTTATATTGGTAAAAACCGCCCCAGTGAAATCTAATCCAGCAATACGATGTTGATGAATTGCATGCGAACTGACTTCCATAAAACAATACCCACATCCTTGGTCGACCATTTTTCTCAATAATGCATTAAGTTGGACAGGATCAGGGGTGGTGTGTGTGGATGGGATTTCCTCTTCTCCAATCTTATTTACCACTGTTGAAAGCAAACCGGCTTTAGCTCCTAACTGCAAGAATAGACTATGAAGAAGAGTGGTGGTGGTGGTCTTTCCATTTGTTCCGGTTAGACCCACTAATTTGAGATTTTTTGAAGGATGATCGTAAAAATTACATGCCGAAACTCCTAATGCATAGGCGGAATCTGCAACTTCCATCACATTGGCATCGTCAAATGAAACCTTATTAATTTCTTGAACTACAAAATTGCGACAGCCGTTAGCATAGGCCGCTGAAATATAATCATGACCATCGTTGTTCGTTCCTCTGATTGCGAAGAATAGTGAAGACCCTGAGGCTTGACGAGAATCAAAAGTTAATAATTCAATGGTATTATCAAGATTTCCTCTTACCTGAGAAAAAGCAATTCCATTTAATATCTTGTCTAAAGTTTTCATTTGAATTCTAATCGTATTACTTGTCCTCTTGTTAGCGAAGTACCAGGTGTGAGAGATTGTGATACCACTTTGCCAAAACCTTTTATCTTCACAATTAACCCTTTACTCTCCAGAATATAAACTGCATCTTTGGCATTCATTCCCACGACATTTGGTACTTTTCCGTCGAGTTTGAGTTTACTCGAAATGATTACCTTTCCTTTGGTGGTATCTGCTCCTTGCCAATCACCCAAAGACTGAATAGAATAAGGCAAACCTAATTTCTGAGCTACGGAAATAATATCTTTGGAATATCCTGTTTTAAATTGTGGTAAATCTTTTGATTTCACTCCTTCGTTTACTGCCTTGTGGTATTTTAAAGAAGATGCAAAAACCTTGTTTGCAACTTCGGCAAATACAGTCCCCGCTGCTTCAGCACCATAATAGGCAATTGCAGGATTTGGTTTTGAAATCACTACAATACAACTGTAAATTGGGTTATCTGCCGGGAAGTATCCAACAAAAGATGCTTGATAAGAGCTATTTGACTCGTTTTCCCCGTATTGACCTTTGTCGCCTTGTATTTCGGCTGTACCTGTTTTACCCGCAATTTTAAACATGGAACTTATGAGTTGCTTTCCTGTTCCGTTGGTCATAACTCCTTTCATGCAGTCCTGCATAATTTTTACGGTTTTATCAGAACATACTTTTTCACGCAACACTACAGGGTTGAAGGTTTGTATGGTGGCTCCTCCCCTTCTTATTTCTTGGACAAAAAGCGGGCGAACAAGTTTTCCATTATTGGCTATTGCATTATATAAGGATAAGGTTTGTAAAGGCGTTTGTAGTACGCTATATCCAATAGACATCCATGGTAATGAGATTGCGTTCCAAGCATCCGTTCCAGGTTTTGGAAAGACAGGATTCGCTTCACCTTTAAGATCAATACCAAGTGGCTCTGTAACCCCAAATTGCTTGAGTTTATCTATAAATCGTTGCGGCTCATTTCGATACGCATTGTGAATAATTTGAGAAATAACATTCGAAGATTTTTCAAAAGCCTGTTGGATGGTTATTTGCCCGTAGCCATTTCCGTGATTCGAATCTTTAAGTTTATGGCCTGCTGCGAAATTATAGGTCCCGACCGCATTCACTTTGTCTGTAATGTTAAACTTCCCATCTTCCAATCCTGCCATTAAGGAAGCCAGTTTCATTGTAGAACCGGGAACTTCACC
>DORI01000063.1 GCA_003512365.1 Crocinitomicaceae bacterium
TCATAAACATACAAAGCCTTGGGAAAATTTCCTTGAAGTTCAAAAATCTTCGCTAAAGTTTCACTAACTGGCATTTTTTGTTCATCCAAGCTTTCTTTTGCTTTTTTACTTGGAGAATAAAATTCTTTTTTCGGACGATCAATGCGCTCTATGATAGGATTTTTTTCCTCAATTTCGTCGACGGACTGAATTGTTTCAGTTGTAAAATTCAACCATTGGGTGAAAGAAAATTCTCCTGTCAATTCACTTTTATCGGATGTAGAAACTAACTTTTTAAGAGGTACTTGCTGCTTTTGTTCGTTTAAATTGGATTCTTCATTTTCAGCAGATTTTATCTCATCCTTTTTGTCTATATCTATTAATTGTTTTTCATTTTCAATAATATAACCAGATTGGGCAGCTCCTGCTTGGATTAATAATTCTACTTCGTCAATTTTTTCTATTTCTAAAACATCCACAACGTCTATTTCATCAGTCGAATTCTCGATTGTTGTATCTATTTTTTGAGTTTGATCACCTAAGGATTCAATTTTAGTATCTGCTTCAATTTCTCCCTCTGTTTTCCCTCCCCATAGAACTTCCATGGGAATAATTGACGGCTCCGAAATAATTTCTTCAGTTTTCTTGATTTCTGTATCGCTAATGAGGGAGTATAAAACTGAACGGTCGGTAATACGAATAGCAAGACGATTAAGTTCTTCTTGAAATCTTAAATCTCCTCTTACATTTAGTGATTGAAGATATAAAAGGATTAGCGAAGTGGAGAAAGGGAAGTAGGCAACAGCATCCTTTAGATCATCGGGATTGACCTGATACAATTCCGAAGAATTAATTATTAATTTTTGTAATTCTTGTTTAGTAATCATTTACCAATTCCCTAAAAGTTTATTAATTAAATCTTGGGCTAGTTGAGCATTAATATCCTCCAGTAATTGATTTTCTACAGATGCTAAATTTGTTGAAGCGTTAAAATCTGCAAATCGCGTTGAAGAAAAATTAATAGTTTCTGGTTTTGGGACGCTTATGTTTATGTTCAATTGAACACCAATCGTCAATCTGTTTTGAGCGGCGCTGTTGTTGTTTTGAATTGCGATAGGCATTACTTGATAATTGCTAATTAGACCCTCGATAAAAACTTCTCCACCACCTGTAGTTGTGTTCAGGGAAAGTCTTGTGTTATTTTGAATTGCATCTTTTAAATCTTCTGTAAGTTTAGCACTGTAGCTCAACGGGCAATTTGGGGCACTAGATTCGAGTGTTTTGATTGAAAATGACTTCCATTCTTCAGGAGTGCTACCTGAATCTTTTAATGAAATACTCATGGATTTACACCCTGAAATTAGAATAAGCAGTATGATTAATTTCCAAGCCTTCATCTACAAAAAACCTAAGTTAAACTCTTTAATTTTTCGATATAGGGTACGCTCAGAAATACCAAGCTCTGCGGCTGCATATTTTCGTTTTCCCCTATGTTTTTCGAGTGCCTTTTTAATTAATTCTTTTTCACGATCTTCTAATGACAAGGATTCTTCAAATTCTTCATGATGCTCAAAATTGTCAACGGGCTTTGTAATACTGATTTGGTGGTCACTTAAAGTTGGTAAAGCCCGACTCGTTTCATAGGAGGATAATCCATTGGTCTGAACCTCACTGTAAAACCTATTAAGTACTTCCGTTTGGTCTGCATTTAAAGGAACTCCAATTCCTTGTGTCAGTACCTCTAGCACGAGTTTTTTTAAATCAGTTAGATCTTTTTTCATGTCAAAAAGAAACTTATACATTAATTCTCTTTCTGAAAAATTTTCTGCGTTTGCTTGGGATTGAAGTATTGGAACTTTTTCTGTTGGTTTAGGAAGATATGATGCCAACATGTATTCGTCTATTTCACGTGAAGTTTCAATAACTGATAATTGCTCAACCAAGTTTTTTAACTGACGAATATTTCCTGGCCAACTGTATTGAGAGAGTAAAATCACAGCCTCATCTGTTAATTTTACTGCAGGCATTCTGTATTTATCGGCAAAATCGTGCGCAAACTTCCTAAATAAAAGGTGAATGTCCTCTTGTCTGTTTCTCAACGCAGGAAGTTGAATCGGCACAGTGTTTAGTCGGTAATATAAATCCTCTCTAAATTTTCCTGAAGCGATGGCTTGATGCATATTCTCATTGGTTGCAGCTACCACACGAACATTTGTTTTAATGACCTTTGAGGACCCCACGCGAATAAACTCTCCCGTTTCTAATACTCTCAGTAATCTAACTTGCGTTTGCATGGGAAGTTCAGCTACCTCATCTAAAAAAATAGTTCCACCGTTTGCCACTTCGAAATACCCTTGCCTGCTTCCACTTGCCCCGGTAAACGAACCTTTTTCGTGTCCAAATAATTCTGAATCAATCGTTCCCTCTGGTATTGCGCCGCAATTTACTGCAATATATTCCTTATGTTTTCTTGCGCTAAGTTGGTGTATCACTTGAGGGATTATTTCCTTTCCAGTTCCGCTTTCTCCTGTTACTAATACCGATATATCAGTTGGTGCAACTTGAATCGCCACTTCAAGTCCACGATTGAGTAATGGAGAATTTCCAATTATTCCGAAACGCTGTTTAACTTGTAGAACATTCATTTTTAAACGTATTGTTCAATTTTACCTAGTAAAGTGGCAGAAGTACATTCTTCAATCCTGACCATAACATAGTCTCCTTTCGTCGCGTTTTCTTTTGGGAAAACAACCATGGAATTACGTCCGTTTCTCCCACAGTAGAAATCTTCAGAGCGCTTAGATGGACCTTCTACTAATACTTTTTGAAGCGTCCCAACTTGTTTTTGATGCGACTTCAACGAATGTGAGAGCTGTTTTTCAATAATTTCATTCAATCTTTGACCTTTGACATCTTCCGGCACGTCATCTTTAAATCTTCGTTCGGCCAGGGTTTTTGGTCTTTCCGAATATTTGAACATGTAGGCAAAATCGTATTGAACACTTTCCATAAGTGATAGCGTATCTTGATGTTCTTCGTCCCTTTCTCCACAGAAACCAGTGATAATATCTGTTGAAATTGCACAATCTGGAATGATTCTTTTAATTGCGTCAATTCGTTCCAAATACCATTCTCTGCTGTAGCCTCGGTTCATTCGGTACAAAACATCTGTGTTTCCGGATTGCACTGGAAGGTGAATGTAGGGACAGATATTTTCATATTTAGACATAATTTCTAATACTTCATCCGTCATATCCTTAGGATGAGATGTGCTAAAACGAACGCGAAGTAGAGGAGAAACTAAGGCCACTTTTTCCATTAACTGTGCGAAATTAGTTGTTGGAAGTGAGGAGTCTTTAATTTCACCTTTTGAGGTAATGTTCCATCGGTAGGAGTCAACATTTTGACCTAATAAAGTTACTTCACGGTATCCTTTTTCGAACAGATCTCTGCATTCCTCAACAATGGTTTGTGGGTCTCTTGATCGTTCTCTTCCTCTAGTAAATGGAACTACACAAAAAGAACACATATTGTCGCATCCGCGCATGATGGTTACAAAGGCGCTAATTCCGCCTTGGTCAAGTCGAACAGGTGAAATGTCAGCATAGGTTTCGTCCCTTGAAAGTAGCACATTAACCGCTTTTTGACCAGTTCCGACCTCTTCAAACAGATTAGGTAAATCGCGGTAAGCATCTGGCCCAGCAACTAAATCTACGAGTTTTTCTTCTTCCAACAA